>NC_010503.1:600000-751679 GCF_000019345.1 Ureaplasma parvum serovar 3 str. ATCC 27815
ACCAATAATTGAATTTGAAGCGTTTTTATCAAAACTAAACACATAATCATGTGTATTTGTGCTAACTAATAATGGTTGAGTTTCAAAGGTTTCGTTATTATTTTGTGATTGATAAACTAATTTTAGTTTTTTAGCATTTAAATATGGATCAATTTTATTAAATTTAGCGTTAACTTTAATTTCTTCTTTATTTGATGCGTAAGTATTTTTTATAGTTTTAATACTATTAATTTCAAAAATAGGTGTACTTGTTGTAAAAATAATTGAATGTGTTTGATCATTTGAATAAAACTGATCATTATATTTGTTATTAATATGTTTATAAGCATTATTTGGTTGTTGTTTAAATTCAACACTAACTAATATATATTTAGTATTTGGTTCTAAATTATTTAACGTAAAGCTAAGTTTTGTTTGGTTATTTACATTCGCAACAACACCATTAGCTACAAAAGTCTTAGTTAAATCATCACCTTTAGCAAAATGACCTATAATTTGTGAATTTGGTTTAAAAATATCACCATCATTTGTACTTATAGAACAATTAATATCAGCTGATGTTGAAGTAATATTTTTAACTTCATGTGAACTAATTGTTGTTGCTGATGGATTTATAACTATTTTTTTATTTGTAATTGATGAATTAATTGGAATTTGATTTGTGTTTGTGCATGCAAAATCATTATTTTGGTCTGAGAAATAAATAGCTTGGATTTCATAAGCCTTATTAGCAATTAATTTGTCATGACCAATCTCCACACTAGCTTTATTATTAGTAATTTTAAAAGCACTACTAAATTGGTCATCTTGTTTAAACTTATGACCACTTACACTATATTTAACACGAATGTACTTATTGTTTAATAAATTAGAACTTAATTCAATCGGTCAACTAATCTTGGTGTTTTGATCATAATCAAGATCTTGTTTATTAATTGTAACTTTATTAACTTCACAATCTAAAGCAATTTTTTGATTTATATCTTGATTATTAGTACTTAAAAGAGCTAAAGGATGTTGGGTATCATTAATTTTAGCAAATGCGGCATGAATTGGTTTATTAGCAAAACTAATTTCAAAAATACCATAATCTTGATTTAAAGTTAAATTATCAATATCAAATTCACAATAGAATTGTTTATTTTGTTGATCATATTTAATTGTAATATTGTTAATTAAATTAGCATTTTGCGTTTGATTAAATAAAGCATATTTAACATTTAATAATTCTTTTGAGCAATCAGTTGAATTTAAAATACCATCAGGATCATTAATTATATATTTAACATGTGCACTAACAGATTGATTATCTTGAACTTTTGTAATTGTAATTGTTGGTTTTTGCACATCCATTTTATTTGGCGCTAACCCTAAAGCTAATGATAGATGATTTTCATTTAAATCTTTTTTAATTTCATTGTTTGCACCCTTGTTTTTAATTGCACAAATTTCACTCAACTCATATTGATGATTAGGTGTAATTTGTGATTTTAACAATTCAAATTCATAAACTTGATTTGAATTTGAATTAATGTTATTAGAGCTTTTAATTTCAATAGCTGGTTTGTTAGGATTTGTTTTATCTACAAATTTAGCATAAATTTCATATCCTTCAAGTTCATGGCCTTCTTTATGTAAACCAACACTAAATTTAACATTTTCGTCTTTTGCACATTCATAAACTCCATTTACTAATTTAGAGTTTGATGCTAATTTAAAATCTTTAATGAAATTATGAGCAACCTTAGTTGTTAAATCTAGTTTTTCTAATTGTTTTTTAGTAGTTTCATTATATTGAATTGGTGATGTTTTTACATTAGGTGAATGAACATGTGTTGTGCTAATAGCACCAATTTCATAAGTTGTATTTGGTGTTAAATCCTTTAATGTAACATTAATTTTATGATTTTTAACACTAACTTCACCAGCTTTTGAACTTGTTCAAGCTTGTTCACCTTTTTTGCGATATGTAATTGTAATTTGGTCATTATCAACTAAATTATGATCTTGATCATCATAATCGAATGATAGATGGATTTCATCATACGTATTTGATCCACTTTGAATAACATTATTAACACTAATAGGTGTAGGTTCGATACTAAATTTAGCATCATCTTTATTAAAATTAGGTGTTAAATCAAGTGTATTAGCGTTTTTAAAATCAGCAGTATCACTAATGATTAACTTAACAAATTCAAAATCACGATTAGCAACTAAGCTAGTTTGATTATTATTAAAACTAAATTCTTTATTAAATGGTTTTGTAGTTGTATCTGAATTCAACAATACAGGATCTGATTCAATTTGTTGGTTATTATTATCTTTATAAACTAATTTCGCATATTTGTTTTCTAAACTAGAACCTGTTTTATTAAAACCAACCATTAACTTAATTGATTCATTCTTGTTAAAGTTTGTTTTTGTTGGTTTAACACTATTTAAAGTTGATTTTTCTAAAGTTTTTAAATCAATATTAGTATTATGATTATTAATTGGATAAACTATATTGTCCTTATTAACGCCATTATAGATAGTATCACTTGGTTTGCTTGTGAACCAAACTTTTTTCACTCGATATTTAGTATTAGGTTTTAAATTAATCAGTTGGGTTTTTAATAATCATTCATTATTTTCTTTTTCTAATGTTAAATCATAATCATGCGTTGTTGAATTAATTATTTGATCATGTGCATCAAGTTCATCAATACTGATTTTAGCGATTTTTAGATGGTTATTCTTATCTTCAAAAATTTGGTCATTTGAATGTAACAATAAACTTAAAGTGATTTTATTTTCATCTGCATTTTGTGCTTTTAAATCAACATACGTACTTGATGGTTTAGTGCTTATTGTTTGTGGGTTTACATTATTTTTAATAACTACCATATTTGCATGATTTTCATCAACATTAACATCTTTTGAATAGTATAAAGCAGCAAAAGTGTATAAACGATTTGAAATAAGTTGGTTTTGGTTTAATTCAAAATTTAAAGCAATATTATTTTTATTATTACCTATATTAGTTGGCGCAGGGATTGTATTAGTTCAAACGACACGATTATCATTACTAATATATTTTGCTTTAAAATGATATCCTTGAATTGTTTCAACTCGTGAATCTAAATTAATACTAATATTTTGTTTATTTGCTACATCAACATCAGTTAAGTTATTACTAAAACTTGCAATAGCAAATTTATTTGTAAATACGTATGTTTGTGTTGTATTAACACTAGCATCATAAACAACATTGTTTGGTTCTTTATAATCATTTTTAAAATTAATTTTATAAACACCATTACCAACATCTTGGTTTTCATCAAAGTAGATTTTATAAACTTTATATTCTTTGTTAACTTTAATGTTATTAAGATTAGCAACAAAGAATTTTTGCCCATCAATAATTTCTACTTTACCTTCATGTTCGCTAATCTCATTTAAATTAGCACCATTATTTTCATTTGGTTGAATATTAAACTTAAAGGTTTGATTTTCTTTTAAAACATCATCAAAATCATTGATAGCAAATTTTAGTTGTACTTTTGCACCATTATCACTAATTTCTTTAATTGGTGCACCAATAATCCCTAATGGTTTAGTTGGTAATAATTTAAAAGTTTTATTAAGATTTTCATATATTCATAGATCAATATAATCACTTTCACTAACGTTGCTTTGATTAAAATCTTTATTTTTAAGATAAACGACACGCTCTAAAGTGTATTCGCGATTACGTAATAAATCTTTAAATTCTCATTCATAATTTGCGTCATTTGCTGATGTAACTTTATGAATAAATGAAATTTGCTTACCATCATTTTTACGTTTGAAAATAAATTTGATATCTTTATTAAATAAAGAAGCGCCAATGTTTTCGATTCGTAAATTTATTTTTAAATCTGCTGTGTTTTTATTTTCATGATAAACAGGATCCATACTTAGACTTGTTATTTTAAAAACAGGGGCAAGAGTATAAAAACCAATTGGTCCTGATGGTAGTTCAAAAATGATAGGAGAAACATTCTTGGTTTTTTGATTCTTAATTGTAACACTCACAATTTCATAATCAAGACCAGCAATTAAATTAGTTGCCATACATTTTGTATATCTTTTATCTTGATCACTAATTGTAGCTGGGGTTGAAATAATATTTTGTGTTCCTTTAATACGATAATTGATATTAATTTCATCACCGCTATGTAGTTGATTATCACTATCATCTAAAATTAATTTAATCAAGGCCTGGTTTTGTCATACATCAATAGCGTTTTTGCTAACTTTAATTTTTGCTGGCGTAGTACTAAAGCTTGAATTAACTAAAGAGGGATTTAAAGCTAAAATATTTTTTTGTTCATTAATAGCATCAAAATTTTGTTCATCACCATAAACAACTTTTAATAAACGATAAAGGTGATTTGGTTTTAAATTACTAAAACTAAAATTTTGTAAACTAATTAAATTAGTTTGGTCTAATTTATTAACTAAAAGATCGTTTGTACTTATTAGTTGGTGTTCATTGTCCTCAAATACTACTTTAACATATTTATTATTAAGCTTATTATTGTTCTTAATAATATTAATATTGAATTTAACATCATATATGCCATTATTATTTTTTGGATAAGCATCTGCTAAATTACTAATTTCATTAACAATTGATTTTGATAATGTATGAATAGTTTTTTGATTATCTTCAATATTGTTTAAAAGAATTTCATTATTATTGTTGTTATTAATATTAACATTAGCTAATTGTGGTTTTTGTTTTAAACTAACACTTGTTAAACGATAAGTATGATCTGCTAATAAATTAGTAATTACCCCTGAAGCACTAAAACTATGTTCATCTTTTTTAACTAATGTTGTTTGTGTTTTTAAAACTGGTTGGTTTTTATCTACTAAATTTTCAAAACATAATTCAACAAGCATTCCAGGTTCTAAAACTTGATCATCATTATTAATGTTAAAATCATAATTAAATTGATCTTCATCAACATTGTGTGTTTTAAATTCTAATAGTTGGGTAGTTGAAGCTAAAGTACTAAAATCATAAGTTTTTGAATGCTCTTTTACAAAAATCTTCTTACCTTGGGTTTCATCATTATTTTGATTTTGATCATTAAAATAATAAATTCCTGCAAAATTGTATTTACGATTAGGTGTTAAATGATTGAAATTTAAATTAATATGTGCTAAATCAACATTATTTACACTAGCATAATCACTTCAAATTTTTTGGTGGTTATTATCAATATATAAAGCTCGTAAATATTGGTCTTTTAATAAGTTTTGACTAGATTTTAATTCAACATCAATGCTTGCAGTAGGATTTAAATTTGTATTAGGTTGATTAACATTAATGTTGTTAACAAATAATTCGTTTGTAAAACTTAGAATTTTACTTGGATTTGAACTAGCATCATAAATACTATTTTTATTAGAATTATTACTAATAGCATTGGCAGGTTGAATTTTATTTTTTGTTGCATAATTAATATTATCAACAATGTATTTATGATTTGGTTGAATTTTAAATGTGTTAGTGTTTTCTACACTAAATTCAAGTGTTTTATTATTATTAGCGTCAACATTGATTTTACCAATAACATTATGAGTTGTTTTATCTTTTTCATCATGGAATGTAATTTCTAAAATACTATCTTGTTCTAAAAAATCATTAGGATCATTTATTTGAAGTTTTAAATTAATTTTATTTAAATTTGAATCTGGTTTGCGAACTAGTTTAGTATCTATTGTTAATTGCTCGTTAACTGATGCTGTTTTAAAAGTGTTTGTAATTTTTTGATTATTTAAAAAACTAAATTTATAATCATTTTGATTAGGTTCAGTATAAATCAGTTTTTTAAATGAATAAATACGATTATGTTTTAAATCATCTAAATTAAAATCATATTCATTAACACCATAATTTAAAACAACAAAGTTATTAGATACTAAATCATGTTCCCCATCGTTATACACAATTTTAGCTTTACAATTATTTAAACTTGTTCCATCATTATTAATAACAATATGAACACTATTAGTTTTTACATTCGCATCTACTACATCACTTGCAGTAACACTAACTAAATCAAAACTTGCTTTTGGAGTACTAAAACCTGGTGTTTTTTGTGAATCAATTAATACATGATTATCATCACTATTATTAACATTAAAAGCACCTAATACTGGTTTTTGTCTAAATTTAACAGATTTGATCTGATAATTAACTTCTGGGCTTAAATTATTTGCATGAATTTTAACGCCTCACGTTTTTGTTATATCATCATATTCTAAATTAGATGTAAACATTAAATCATTTTTCGTATTATCTTTATTGCCAATAGTAACATCAATAACTTGATCTTTTGCAAAAATATCATCGGTTGACACTAATGGTAAATATAAATCCGCACTAGCAGGAGTGATGTTATTAATAGTTACTTTTGGTGAATTAAGATTGATTTTTGAAGCTGTTTGAATTTGTAAAGGTGTTATATTGTTCATATTAACCTTATTAGCTGATGTTATCTTAACAGTATTAACATCTTTGAAATAATATAACCCATCAAATTTATAAATACGGTTTGATTTTAATGCATTTTTGTCTGGTAAATTAAATTCATATTCATTATTAACATTATTAATTGAAACAGGATCAGATCAAACAACATCACCATTATTATCAATATACTTTAGTTTTAAATAGTATTCATTCATTAAATTCAATGAACGTTTAAGGGTTAATTTAACTTTATAATTTAAAACATTTGTTTTTACATCTGTTATATTTGGCTCATAATTATAAGTATTAACTAATAATTCATTACCAAATTCACTCAATTGTGGTTGAGAATTATTTAACTCATAAACTTGTTCATGATTTTCATTTTGATTAAAAGCAGCGTTGATTGGTTTATTAATCAACGTGATATTGTTAATATGATATTTATGGTTTAATGAAACATTAGGAACATCAAACTCTAAATTACGATTCCCGTTTTGATCAATCACTATTTTTTGATTATCTGCATCAAAAAGATTATTAGGATCATCTAAATCACTAATTTTAATAGTAAATGAACTACCATCACTGTCAACTAAGACATGATCATTATCAACTAATGGAATTGATAATCTAATACTATCATCAGTACGTTTAATTACTTGTAAACTATTATTTTTTAAACTAATAATTCCTGTTGGTTCTGTTTTAAAACCATGACTTAAATCAGTGCTATTTTTTATCACCGCATCAGTGCTTTGTAAATCATTTTGATCTTGTGCATATATTAATTTAACAAATTTATAAACACGATTTGATAAAAAACCATTTGGTTTATTATTTGTTAATGTGAATTTATAGTTACTATTGCCAACATTTAATAATAAAGGTTGAGATAAACAAACTTCATTATCTTTACTAATATAAACTAATTGGGCTCAAACGTTATTTAATGTTTTATCTTTTTGTGAGAAAACAATTTTTACATTAACATCAAGTTTATTTTCATCTTTTTTAATTACTTCATTTGAACTAATTGATTCAATATATGTTCCAATTAATTTCGTACTAAATTGATTATGTTTTTGATCAAAAGGGGCAAATACAACTTTTTGATACGCATCATTTGCTAAACCTAAGGCCTTTAATTCTAACAATTCATAATTATTATTAGATACTAAATTATTAAGTTCAAATTCTAACGTACCACTTTTGTTGGTTTTGTTAATTCCTTTAACATACCCTATTGTTTTATAAACTTGTTGATTATTCTTATTTAAATAAGTTAATTCAACTGGGTTACCAATTCTTAATTTTTGATCTTGATCTACAAAATCAATTGCTATTCGTGCATCTTGTGATTTAATAATTTGTTTAGGATTGTTAACATCAAAATTAACTATAGTAGCATGTGGAGTTGTACCAAAAATTAATGGAGTTTTAATTGGAGTTGAATAATGAATTTTATTGTTGTTTTCATCATTAAAACCCAACAATAAATATTTACTATTGCCTTTTAAATTTTGCAAATGTGCTACATAATTTTTTTTCACTAAATCATAATTTAGGTTAGCAACTAAATCTGGTTCTAATGCGTTATTATTTTCATCTAATAAACGATAAGTAATTGTTTTGGGGTGCTTATTAGTTGTACTAATATTTAAATTTAATTTAGTTGCATTAGGATCAGTATCATATTGATGATAATCCTCTAATACCAATGTATTAGTAGAAAAAATTCTAAATGTATAACCAATAACTTGATCTTTAATAATATTGATTTTAGTTTGACTATGAGCTTCAGCGTTTAAATCAGTAAGATTTAAATTATTATTTTTAAAAACTAAATTTTTAATGTAATAAGCAGTATCTGTTTGTAAATGATTAAAATCAAAAACTAAACTATTATTTTTATAATCAATTAAGCCATAAGCACTAACACAATGTTTTGGATCGTTTTTTAAAGCAAGTGTTAATTTTAATCGTTCATTTAAAGCTAATTTATTAGGGTCATTAACTGTTAAAATTAAAGTTGTGGGTTTGTTTTGAATAACACTAGGATTTTTAACAATAATTTTACGGCCCAGATCAACTTCATTATTTAATGTTTTAACTGAATTATCAACATCATCTGAACTAATAATTGTTTCTTTAGGAATGTGATATTCATCTTCTATGCTAATTGAATCAAAATGATAAATCTTATCTTTTGTAAAATTAGGGTTGTTTGATAGATCAATTTGTAGTTGGTGTTTATTATTAACAATTGCAGGAATTTTTATCAAATTACCATCAACATCTTGGTAATTAACAAAAACGTCTTCGCCTTCTTCAACATTTTTTGGCACATCAAAAACTAATTGGTTATTAACAATTTTACCAATATTTAGTTTGTTAACAATAATTTGTTTTTGATCCAAATCAGCAACATTAATTACTTTTTGACCATCATATTTAAGAGCAATTAGTTGATATTTATGATGGTTAGGTAAAACCTCATCACTAGTTATAAATCGTGTTTGACCTAATGAATCAATAATAGTTTTTGCTTTAACATGATATTCTTTTTGATTTTCATCAATAAAAGTTGCATCTAATGAACGATTAAACAAATTCTTATCAAAAGTTAGTAGGTTTAAATTTTTATTTGCATCTTGTTTAATAATTGCAAGTGGTTTAATAATGCTAATTCTGTTTAAAGGATTAATTTCGTTTGAATTTAATAAAATTTGCTCATGCTTGTTTTTATCAACAATATTTAACAATTGATAGTGGTGGTTTGCATCTAAATCTTTTGTGTTAATACTTATTTTATTCTTATTTAAATCAACTTTAGTAGGAACAAAATAATCTTTATTATTTTCATCAATAAAATGAGCAACAGCATCTTGAGTTGTTATTTTATTTAAATTATCATTAATGTCAATAATTAAATTTCCTAAATCATCATAGG
The DNA here is from genome assembly GCF_000019345.1 of Ureaplasma parvum serovar 3 str. ATCC 27815. NCBI lineage: Bacteria > Bacillati > Mycoplasmatota > Mycoplasmoidales > Mycoplasmoidaceae > Ureaplasma > Ureaplasma parvum. Next base: position 609,465 of record NC_010503.1, read on the forward strand.
TGTATGTATTTAATTGTTGTAATTTATTTACATCGACTTTTTCTAATAATCTATCTTTTCTATCTAAATCATTAACATTAACGATTGGTTGATTATTAACATTAGTAATTTTAGTCAATGTATAAGTGTGATTATTAGGTAGTAAATGATCATCATTTGTTCTTAAAATTAATTCTTGTTGATCATTTAATTTACCAGTTAATTGATAAGGATGATGATTTTCATCTTCAAAAGTTAAGACAACAGACTTATTAGCTAAATCAGGGTTTAAAAGTTGAATTTTATAATTATTATCTTCTAATGCCCCAACAATCGCAGCTGGTTTACTAAACTTTGTTTTTTGATTAATTGCAAGTTCATAATCATTTAAAACATTTGTTTCTGGCTCTTCTAAACTAATAACATGTTTTAGTTTATATGTATGATTTAAGTTTAAATCAGAAGTGTTAATTACAATATTGCCATTTAGATCAACCTTTGTCAACACTTTATGTTCATTATTTTTTTCATCAATAAACACGGCTTCAACTTGATCATTAGCGAATTGTTTAGAATCTACTTTAGCATTAAAAATTAAATTCCCTTTATCATCATAATGATATGGATCATTTAATGCATTAGTGTTTAATTTATTAATAGTTTTAGCACTTTCATTTAAATCATCTAAGTTAGCAACGCGTTTTGCTGGAGAGGTATTATTAATGCTAATATTATCTAGTTTATATAAGTGTCCATCTTTTAAATTGTTTAAATCTACAGTAATTTCACCATTATTAACCTTAGCAATAATATTGGTTTTATCGTGGTTTTCGTTTTCAAAACTAAGTGTTAATAATCGATCATTTAAACTTGAATCAACTTGAATATGAAGTGCTTTTTGTAAACCATTTTTATCAGTTTCAATTTTTATTTTATTTGGTTTATGGACAATATTTTGATGTGCCGCATCTAATTTATTAGGTTTTATAACATCATGATTATCCTTATCAACAATTTGAATTAGTTTATAATCATGGTGATTTTCTAAATCTTTTGTTAATAAACGCACAAGACCATCAGTACCAACTATTGCCTTTAAAGTGTGTAATTGGTGTTTTTCATCTTCAAATAAGGCATTAATATTTTGATTAGCTAAATTTTGTGAAACACGTGCGTTAATAATAACGTTTCCTTGATCATCAAAACTGCGTGTTTTATCAATACCACGAATGGGTTCACTAATTTCATCTAAATTAACAATTTTTGTGTTTTTATTATCTTCTTTTAAAGTTAAACCTACGAATTTATAAAAATTTCCTAAAGGTAGTTGTTTAGTTCCAACAATTACATTACCATTATGATCAACCTGAATATTTTGAATATATTTAGCATTATTTTGATTAATAAAATGCGCAGTCAAATACTGATTACTCAATTCATGGTTTAATTTAATTTCAAAAAATTTATCGCCTTCTTTATTAAAATTAACTTTAAAGACATTAGGACGATCGACAAGTATTTTTTGTTGCCATACCAACTCATTATTATTGATTAATGTATTATTATTTTCATCAACAATACGATCTAAAACTCAAGAATTATTCAAACCTAAACTCGTTGTGTCAATTCGTGCTACTTCTTTATTTCTTGTAATTAAAACTGAAGTTTCCTTGCCTAATTTATCTTTAAAAATCGCATAAATCTTTTGGTTAATATCATTATCTCTTGTAAATAAACGAACCTTAATAATTAAATTACCATCTTTTGTATATTCATAGTATTTACTAAAAATTTGATTGGAATGCTGATTTGCGAAACGTAATACAATTCCTGTAATTACACCAGCTCAAATTAAAGAACTAATTGTAAGTCCAGTAGCTATTTTGGCATTACGTTTTTTATTTTTATTATTCATAAATAATCATCTCTTTTTTATAAAATTTTCCTGTTTTTCAGTCTAAAAAAAAAAAAAAAAAACTAATTTATTTTGTGTAAACTGTTAAACTACACAAATTATACCATTTATCCGCTTGCTCTCTTGTTACAAAATACACAAATAATGTAAGTTTTTACTATATTGAAAATATCTTTGGTTATAATTTAATTTGATAATAAATTTAAATTTTATGATAGGTTAAAAATATGAAAAAAAACACACATAAGAAACTTTTGCCTTTAATTTCTATTTTTGTTTTAATCCCTTTGAGTTCACTTGTTGTAATGTGTTCAAAAACTAAAACAAAAATAGTAAAAGAACAAAAGCAAATTACTGCTTCATCGTTAAGATCTACTGATATTGATTTAACATCAATTAACCTTGAAATCTATTTTGCTAAATTTGATGTTAATGATATTTTAGTTAAAAAATTCAGCATTGAATTAGAAGATGATAAGGGAAATAAGATAAATGTTGATATAAATCCCGAATATAACAAAAATTTACAAATGCTAAGTTTTAAATTAGAAAACTTAAAACCAAACACTACATATAAAATTACAAAGTTTAATATCACAGGACATGAGGTTGATCTAACTCAAATAAAAGATTCATTATTCACTACTAAAGCTGAGAATCTTTTACCTGATATCCCTAATTTACCTAATAGTGTTGGTATTGAAATTAAAGATATTAAAACTAATTCACTTAGCAATGATGCAACAAAAGTGAATGTTAATGTCAATTTAGAAATTAACCAATCAACATTAGAAAATCAATATGCCCGATTAGTTTATAAAAGCAATGATAATTCTTGAAAGCTATCAAATACTTTAAAAATTGCTGAAATTAAAAATAGTAATTTTGTTTTAGATGGTTTAATATCAAACCGTAAATATCTTTTTAAAGAATTAATTATTGGAAGCCAAAGTGATTTAAATTTAACTAATGCGCAAACTAAAATAACTACTAATAATGAGCTAAGTTTCACTACAGCTCCAAAACCTGTTGAAATAAAAAGTGTTTTAATTGATACAAAATTTGATAATCATCCAAGTAGTTTAATTAATTTGAAGTTTAATGATAGTGAGAATAATTTAAAAGAAAATGATATTTTAAAAATTAAATATAAAAAAGTAGGACCAAATGAAGTCATCTTTGAAAAAACAGTTCGATTAGCTAATAATTTTGAACTATTATTTGAAATTGAAAATACAAAAAAGAATGAAAAATATGAAATCTTAAGTTTAGAATCAAACACTAAACATGGATATAATGTTGCACCAAGTATATTTAATTTTATTTCTAATGATTTACGCACTTTTGAAATCAAAGGTTAATTTGAATAAAAATCTAGTTACTCATTAAAAAAACGGCACGGCGCCGTTTTTTTTTTTTTTTTTTGATTGGTTAATTGCTTATCTTGTAATATAAGTAATTACATTAATCGGTTGTATCATTCAACAACGTAAGCTTCATTTACATCTGCTGGTAATTCATTACGTTCTGGTAAACGTGCTAATTTTGCAACTTTTTTTTCTTTATCGATTAATTCAATAAAATCAGCTGGTTTGTTTAAAGTATTTTTAATTAAAGGTATTTCTAATGATTTAGCCTTAAGAGCAATTGTACTACCTACTTCAACTAGTGCTGAAGGGATGTTAACCTTTTTATTGTTAACCAAAACGTGTGAGTGATTTACTAATTGACGTGCAGCACGACGTGTTGGAGCAAATCCAGCACGATAAACTAATGAATCTAAACGTGATTCAAGAACTTGTAATAAATTTAAAGTAAGTACGCCTGGACGGCCTAGTGCAACTCTATATAAACGTCTAAATTGACGATCATTCAATCCATATAAAAACATTAACTTTTGTTTTTCAACTAATTGTTGGCCATAATTTGATAATTTAACTTTTTTATTACCGTGTTGTCCTGGACCGTATGTTCTTTTTTTACCAGAATTAAATTCTTTATTATTTTCTAATAAAGAAAATCCTAAACGGCGTGATTTTTTATAAATACTACCTGTATAACGACTCATGATTATATTCTCCTCAAATTTATTTTAAGCATATAATCACAAAAATTTAGATTCTATAATTTTTTATTTAATTTTGATAGTTTCAGAGAAGTCAGCAACTTTCTTACTAATAAACATATTTTTTTAATATGAATTAAATAGGCAAATGATATATCTAATAAGCTGATTAATATGCTATTAACTATTATAATATATTTTGTGATTTAAAAAATACAAAATTATTTGATTATAATTTAATATACACCATCTATAAAGGAATTTGTTAATGTCTTTAATTTATCTTCTAATAGGTTTTATTTTATTATTTTTACTTATTTACTCTACTTTTGCATTATTGGACATTTGAACACTTAGAAAATATAACACATTCCGTCAAAATTTTTTTAATTTTGATCAATTAGTCAATACAAAATTTAATGATATTTATACTCATACAGATAATATCTATGCACGTACAAGTAAACAAAAAATAACAATTATTAATAAATACCTAATTGCAATTAATAATGAATTAGATTTTCATAAAAAAAGTCTAATTAAATTACAAGATTATCTTGAAAATCATAAATTATTCTCTTATTTATCACTTATTAAGTTTATTAAAGCAAATGAAATTAAAATTAAAAATAATGTAGATGAATTTGTAGATTTAATTCAATCTTTTTGAAATGATTTTATTATTATTGATCAACAAGAAAGAAAAATTGAAGATACCCATAAGAAATTAGATTTAATGTATAAAGATCTTATAAGTAAATATAGTATTCCAAATTTAAATTATCAAAAAGCAATTAATTGAACTACTGATTCATTTAATAATTTAATTGAAACTAAAATTAGTATGAATTATTCAAAGTATAATTATTTTTTAGTTCAATTAATTCATCGTATTAAAAATAAAGTTCATTTATTAAAAAATATCATTGTAGTTTTAAATTCAATCAAAATTATTGAAGAAGCTAATAAAAATAGCTTACAAAAAGTGCAAGAAATCACCTTTTTGACTGATGACAAAATTAAAGAATTAAGACAATTTAACCATGATTTTAATGATTTTATTAATAACCAATTAGCTGATTTTATTTATAATTCAAAATTTGTTAATTTAAATAACCTTTATTTAAATAGTTATTATCAACAAGCCTTAAATTGACTTAATATTAGTTCGCAAAACAATATTGGTGGGGCTGTTTTTGATAAATATAAAAAACGTTTTTATGATGATTTTAGCTTCATTAATAGCACTATTATTAAAGTAAATAATATTTTAGAAAAAATAAAGAGCACTTCAAAAAACTATCAATTAAACCAATTAAACCAATTAATTTTAGACTTAGATCAAGCTAATCAAAAAATTATTAATTCTAAAATTGATAAAAATGATATCAAACAAAATATTGATTTCATTATTTCAACACAATTATTCTATGATAATTTAAAAAATTTATTGTTTTATTTAAATGATTTAAATGTTAAGTTAGCAAATTGGAATCACCACTGAAATACACTAGTTAAAAAAACTATCACTATTTATAATAAAAAAATCGAACTTGAATCTTATATTAAAAACAAAGATATATTTTTTAATTTATCTAATGAAATTTTTTTAGATGATTTCGAATATATTGAAAATATATTTCAAAAAATAAATGCTTCAAATAGTTTTGATCCCCAAATTTTAACCAATCATGAGTTAATTATTCACCAATTAAATTTAATTAATGAACGTTTTGATTATCTTATTGAATATATTAACCAAACCCAATTATGGATGCCAAAAATCTATGATTTGCTTTATAATAAAATAAATTATTATGGTATCAACTATGAATGAATAAAAAAAGAATTTCAAAATTTAAATTGAAACAATGTGCCTCAAGCATCTAAATTATTAAATGAATTTATTGATAATATTATTATTGCTGATCACGCTTTAAAACGTTTAAAATTTAATTAATAACAAAAAATACTAGCTTTAAGCTAGTATTTTTAATTTTATTTAAATGGTGGTTTCGGACAGAATCGAACTGTCGACACACGGATCTTCAGTCCGTTGCTCTACCGACTGAGCTACGAAACCATGGCGGTCCTGACGGGAGTCAAACCCGCGATCTCCTCTGTGACAGAGAGGCATGTTAATCACTACACCACAGAACCATTGGTTGCGGGAGAGGGATTTGAACCCCCGACCTCCAGATTATGAGCCTGACGAGCTACCAAGCTGCTCTATCCCGCGATAATAACTTTATAATGTTGTGTGTAAACATTGATAAAGTATTTTATATTTATATAATGGCGGAGAAAGAGGGATTCGAACCCCCGCGCGACTTGCATCGCCTCTCAGTTTTCAAGACTGATCCCTTCAGCCGGACTTGGGTATTTCTCCACAGTATATACTAAACTACAACCTTTTTATTATAACATAGTTTAGTACATTAATTTTATATATTTTATTGGTGCTTCTAACAGGACTTGAACCTGTAACCAACCGATTATGAGTCGGGGGCTCTAACCAAATTGAGCTATAGAAGCAATGGTGGCTGGACAGAGATTTGAACTCTGAACCTCCCGGGTATGAACCGAGCGCTCTAACCAGTTGAGCTATCCAGCCAAAATGGTCGGGAAGACAGGATTCGAACCTGCGACCCCTTGGTCCCAAACCAAGTGCACTACCAAGCTGTGCTACTTCCCGAACGATTAAGATAATATTTCATAATACTATCTTTTTAAAAAATTTAATGGCGCACCCTAAAGGAGTCGAACCCTTAACCTTCTGGTCCGTAGCCAGACGCTCTGTCCAATTGAGCTAAGGATGCATATGGAGGTGCCAGTCAGATTCGAACTGACGAATAAGGAGGTTGCAGCTCCTGACCTTACCACTTGGCTATGGCACCAAGAATAAAATTAATTCTTTGGAACTAAACCTAATAAATTTTAAATTAATTTTGTGTTTTGAAATATTTAAAAACACATATAAGATAATAACAAAATTAAACTTAAAAGTCAATCTTTTTTTATTTTTCATAAATTACAATAGGTGTAATATTAGTTGGAAAATTTGTTTCATCATCAATTTCAACTAAACTAGCACAAAAAACATATTTTTCATCACTTGGTTCTAATATAAAACGTTTATTTGGATCACGAAATCGTTGAATAATACTACTTGGATTTGCCCCAATCACGCTATTAGCAGCACCACACATTCCTAAATCAGTTTGAAAAGCCGTATGATCGACAATTCTAGCATCATTTGTTGGAATATGTGTATGAGTACCATAAACTAAAGACAATTTACTTTTAAAATCTAAAAAAAGTGCATTTTTTTCACTTGTTGTTTCAGCATGAAAATCAACAATATGAATCGGTGCTTCATTAAAAGCAATAATTTTATCTAAAGATTCAAAAGGATTTGTTTGTAAACCTTTCATATCAATAGAATTACCTAATAAATTAGTTACACGAATCATTTTTTTATTACAATAAAAAACTCGTGAACCAGAACCTACTAAGTGATACTGATGCGTATTAATAATATTATATGGACGAATAATATTTGTTTTGGTTGTTAGGATTTCAAAAATATCAGGATGATCTCAAGTATGATTGCCCATAGTAATACAATCAATTCCATAACCTAATAATTCTTCATAATGTTTTCAACACAAACCGCGACCATGTGTTGTATTCTCAGCATTAGCAATTACAAAATCAATTTGATACTCTTGTTTTAGCTTGGGCAATTCATTGGCCACTGCTTTTCTTCCTTGTTTTGAAAAAATATCTCCAATAGCTAAAATTTTCATTTTTTAACCTATTCTTCTTACGATTGTTTTATGATTAAAATTAATTTGTTTTGGTTGACGATATTTACTGAAAGCAATTGTTAAGATATCACCATCAATTCCAATAATAACACCATCACCAAAACTTGTGTGAACAATTCTTTCACCAATTTCAAAATCGTTTTTCATTGTTTGATAAAAATTATCTTCAACTTCTTTTTGTTTTTGTTTTGAATCGAACCATGAACGTTCTTCTTGTTGTTTTAAGAATGATTTTAATGGCATATCCTCTGGTTTATTATTTTTAAAACTACTATTTATAATCTTTAAATTATTAAAACCAATTTCATTAATAAAACGACTTTCAAATACTTGTCTTCTTGCTAATGGATCATAACAACAAGCAGATGAAATATAAAGATTTTTTTTTGCTCGTGTTAAGGCTACATAAGCAATTCTTCGTTCTTCTTCAACTCCTTTAATTGGATCATCATTAATTGCTCGATCAGAAGGAAGAAGTCCTTCGTTCATACCAGCAACGAAAACGTTTTCATATTCTAGACCTTTAGAATTATGAACTGTCATTAATAAAACATTTTCTTTACTATCTTTACCATCCTTATTCAAATATAAAGCAATCGAATTTAAATAATCATTAATCGTGTCATCTGGATGACGATCAACATACATTTTCATAGCGCGTTTTAATTCATAAACATTATCGATTTTATCTTCTGCTTTTTCGTTTTCTAATAAATAAGCTTCATAGTTAACTTTTTTGTAAATTAATTCTAAAATCTCATGAATTTTTAAATCTTCCATTTCATCACGGATTTCTTTAATTAAATTAACAAAATTTAAAATATTCTTTTTTTGTGTGTTATTTATTAAATGGTTTTTTTCAACTTCAGCTAATGCTTCAAATAAAAATAAATTATTATTTATTGCATAATGTTTAACATGTTCAAAAGTAGTTGGACCAATCGCACGACGTGGTGTATTAATAATCCTTAAAAAAGATAGTTCATCTAAATCATTAACTACTTTTAAATAAGCAATCATGTCCTTAATTTCAGCACGTTCATAAAACTTTTTACTGCCAAGAATTGTATAAGGAATGCTCTCGCGCATCATTGATTGTTCAATCGTACGAGAATAGTGATTGCTTCGGAACAAAACAGCGATTTGGTTAGCTGGCGTTCCTTCTTCTAACAATTCTCTAATTTTTCTAGCAATTCAATTAGCTTCATCAATTGGGTTTTGCCCTCGTAAATAAATTGGTAAATTATTGTCATTAGTATTAAAAGCAGTTAAATTTTTTTTATAATTGTTGTTATTAGCATCGATTAATCTATTAGCTGTATTTAAAATTGGCTGAGTTGAACGATAATTTGTTTTTAAAATTGTTACTTTTGTATTCTTAAAATTTTGACTAAAATTATTAATAATTCATTGTTCAGCACCTCTAAATGAATAAATCATTTGATCAGGGTCGCCAACCACAAATAAATTTTGATGTTTAGTTGCTAATAAACTAATTAAATCATATTGAATTTTATTAGTATCTTGAAATTCATCAACAAGAATATAATCAAATTTATTTTGTCATTTTTCTAAAACTTCTGGAAACTCAATAAATAACTTATGAGTTAAATTGATCAAATCATCAAAATCAACATAATTTAATTTAAAACATCGATCACAATAAATCTTATAAATATCAACTAATCTTTGTGCATCATTTAAATCAACCAATTCTAAATACTTGTGATTTTTTTCATTTAGCATATCGTTTTGATCAAAAAATTTATTTTTAACTTTACTAATCGTTTTAATTATTTTCTTAATAACTTGCGATTTTTTTTCAATGTTTAATTGATCAAAAATTTCTTTAAGCAAAACTTCTTGATCGTCTGTATCAATAATTTTAATATTGTTATGATAATTTAAATAATGAATATCTTGTTGTAAAATTTTTACACACATTGAATGAAAAGTACTTAAATAAGGAATAGAAACGCCAATTGTTTTTCCAACACGTTCTTTCATTTCATCAGCAGCCTTATTAGTAAAAGTAAAACCTAAAATCCGTGATGGATGAATATTTTTTTCAGTAATTAAATAAGCAATACGTAAAGTTAAAACAGATGTTTTTCCTGTCCCTGCCCCTGCAATTACTAATTGCGGTCCTAAGTCTGCTGTAACTGCTTCTTTTTGTTCTTGATTTAAGCGTGAATAATCAATTCCTAATCCCATAAAAGCTTCTCCTTATTTTTCATTTTATATTTTATCTAGTTCTTGAATTAAATTATCGATTTTTTGAATCTCAACTTCACGTTTTGTTTTATGTTTAGGCGCTTGTTTTGGTTTCTCATAATGCATCCATAATAAAACAACTTTTGCTACTTGATCATGTAAAGCACGTTTTTTTGAATTCATAAACATGTGAATTACAATAATACAACTAACTAAACCCATAATTGAATATAGACTTTTAACTAAAATACTTAAAATAGCCATAGTTGTAGTATTGGTGAAATTATCATTAATTTTTAAAGATAAAATTGACTGCACATAAGCTTTTAAATCTTTAATTTGATGATAATACTCTTTTAGCTCAGTCTCATTCATAGCTTGAATTGATTTAAAACTTGCATCAGCAAAAACAAAACAAAATCCCATCGCTAATAAATTAATTATGGTAAAAATTAATCAAGTTAATAAACTATGTTTAATTAAAGCAATAAATAAAATTTTTTTATCGTTTTGTTTTACTAAACTAATCATTCTAATCGAAAATGCTCATCGAAATAAAGTATAAGATTTACAAAATAAAGGAATAATAATGTAGTATGTAGAATAAACAAAAAAAGCAATTATTCCCATTAAGAATAAACGTCAAGGTTCAGGAGCAAGCTCATCATTATTAACAAAAATATCACTAATTTTAAAATTACTATTAATAAAAACTAATAAAGATAATAAAAAAGCAATAATGGAAATAAAAATATAATCTAAAACACTAGCGCTAGCACGCCTTAGTGCACCAACAACGGGATATTCGATCGTATTTTCTTGTTTTAATGTTGACTTATCACTCATTTAATTTAATCCCTGTTTTGATTTTAAATAATATTTTAAAATATTAATTTTAAACTTGCGAACATATAAATTATTCTCAAAATTAGCAAAATAAATCTCTAAATACTTTTTAGCATTTGATAAGGCATGACTAATAATCATTGTTCGTTCTTTAATTTGTTTTTTAGAATTAATATTAATTGTGTATAATTCATAAATTTTTTTCAAAAAAGAATGAAAACAAATTCCCGTAATTCAATAACACAATTCGTCCTTATAAAGATCTAATAAATCATCATTACTAAATCTTATGTATAATTCATTAATTTGTTGTAGTAAATCATAAACATTATAACCAACCTCACCACTATTATTGCTAATGAAGTTAATATTTACATTTCTTCATGAATTAAATTTGGTAAAAAGATCATAAATAAATAAAGCAGGGTATCATTTATCATTATAAAAAGCTAGTTTGTTTTTTCTAATAAAATCTAAAGCAATAATTTTATTAGAAACTGATTCTCATAATCCAACTAATATCTCTTTATTCAAACTATCAAAAACCAATGATGGATTTTGGTTAACATTATCATTTAAATTAAAACTAATAACATCGTAATCTTTCTCTAAAACCGAAAACAACAATGAACTAGCATCTAAATTTAATTCAACATGACCTCCTAAATATCAAATGTATTTACCGTGAGCATATTTCGTTGCTAAATTATATGCATAAGCATTGCCTTGTGTTTCATTTAAATAAAAATATTTAATCTTAGCATTAGTATTTTCAATTAATGGTTTTAATGTTTTAAATAAATTATAATCACTAGCATCATCAATAATAATTAATTCAATATTTTTTTGATTTTGATTTAATAAATCTAAAAAATAATTAAAATTTTTTTTTAGATAATGAGTTGTCTTTGATAAATAAAAAGCAATTGTTAATAACATGATTTGACCTCATATCTTATTATTATACTATTATATAAAAATAAAACTAGAAGCAAAATAAAATGCTCTAGTTTTATTTTAATTAATGGCGCACCCAAAGAGACTCGAACTCCTAACCCTATGCTTCGAAGGCATATATTCTAACCAATTGAACTATGGGTGCATTATTTTATATATTTTATATTATTTTAATAACAAAAAAAAAAAAATCTGCAACCATGCAGATTTTAGTGTATCAATGGCGCACCTGAAGGGATTCGAACCCCAGACCGTACGCTTAGAAGGCGTATGCTCTATCCAACTGAGCTACAGGTGCAAATACAATTTATTATAACTTAAATCTTATTAAATTAATTAATTTAATTTTCATTTTTAATATTTTAATACTAATTATTTAGTGGAGGTATTAATTTATGAACACAGAAAAAATAATACAAATTTTTTTATATAAAACAAAATTATTCCGTATTCAATATTTATTTTTAGATGTTTGAGATGAAAAACAATACTTAAAAACTGAGGTAATTAAAGATTTGCAATTTATTAATAAATGAAACATTAATAAAATTAAAAACTTACATTCTAATGAAAAAGAAGGTGATAAAAATGATCAATAATTCACCAAACATTAATTATTATTTACAAGATAAAAAATATATTCCAAAATATGCTTACTATGTTAATAAAAAACAAAAACCTATCGAGCTATTTGCACGATATAAAGGACGTCCTGCTCTTTTTATTCGTGAAAATACCATGATTAATACTTCATTAAATTCAAATGTATTAAATTTAGACTTTGAATTTGAAGTTGCAGGAGATTTTAAATTACCTATTAATTACTTTTTTATGGATATAAAAAGTGATATAGGTGAATTTCGTAATTTAGAAGTTTATGAAACTAAACACTCTTTGTATGAAATCGGAGGAGTGATTTATGACTTATACACTTATAAAACCAATTTAAAAATTAATCTTAATCAAGCTGGTTTTGTTAATAAGAACACTTTAAGTAAAAAAATTAATTTTGCTTTTTTTCTTCGTATTAATGATGATAAACGAATTCATGAACAAATTAATTATACATGTGAAAAAAGTTTGTTTTTTGAGGCAGTACAAAAAGAATTTCAAGATCTTAATTTTGATTATTTTTACAAAAATACATTTTTATTAAATAAACACGAAAAAGTTAATCCTACTAATTTTTGAGAAACAATTCCATTATTTTGAATTCAAGATAAAGAACTTGATAATGAAATAAAAATCAAAAATAATAAGCGTTATATATTTAATACAAAATTTAGTTTAAATGATGATAATTCATGAAATAATCGTCCTACGAAAGAAACGTTTGAATTGATTAAATACTCCTTAGAATACGTAAATTTAGCTAAAGAAAATAAAAAAATTGAATGAATTGAAGATTATCAAAATATTAATATTACATATGATTATTACCAAAGACCTATTGATTTTTTATTAAAAATGAAAACAAAATTCTTGTATGATTTTAAAAACGATCAATTATCTATTAATAATAATTATGGTTTTAATGGTATTTGATTACCAAATAAACAAATAGCAAAATTAAAAATTACAGTTATTAATAATTATCTAACACCACAAAAATTTGTAATTAATCAATTAATTAACATCGAAAATGATTTTAATTCTATCAATAAACAAAAAATTAGTGTACAGAAAGCAATAATTGAAAATTATGAAAATTTTAAATCACTTGAAAATTAATTGGCGTAGTCATAAAATAAAGGTGATTGTTGGTGGAATTATTAGTTTATTAATTGTAATTACTGCTATTATTTTAGGTGTTATTCTATCAACTCAAAATACAAATAAAATTAGTAAAAAAGAACCCTTAACTCAAATTGAAGATAATATTAATAATAAAAAACAAGATGCACATAAGGTTAATGAAAATATAACAATTATTGATAAAAAAGGTGGTATAATCCATAAAAAGACAGACATTACAAAAATTAACCAAATAAATCAACAAAAAGAAATTTTAAAGGATTATTTAAAAAATAAAGAAGAAAAAAATAAGGATCAAATAAATAATACTAACGAAAATCTAAATAAACCAATAATTAATGTTAAAAATGTAGATGATAAAAACAAACAAGAAAATTCAACTAAATTAAAAAATAATGATTTTATTTCTAATAATGATAAAAACAATAAAATCAACGAAAATAATAATATAAGTTATGAAGAAAAACCTTTTAAACTAAAACGCTTCAATATTATTAATGTAATTGCGAAAAATAAAGATTTATACCAATTATTAGATTTCAAAACTTATTTTTCTAATGAAAACATTAATAATGATATTAAATTTAATGAAAAGTTGTTTATTAAAAATATCTATGAAATAGTCAAATCTGCTATAAGTAGTTTTCAAGAATTTTGTAATATCATGCAGTATATTAAAATTGATATCAAATATAAATTTAATAAAGATGCAAAAAACATAATTGTTATTGCTAATTGATTATTCGATAATTATAATATTAAAAATGAAACAAGATATTATGAAGAGTTTGTTTTAAGTATTAATTAAAAGAAAGATTAATTATATGTCTATTAATATTAAAGATTTAATCATGAAAATCGCTAAGGAAAATAAAATTGCTTTAAATATGGATAATTTAAATATCGAATTAAAATCATTAGGAATTGATTCGCTAAGTGCTATGAATTTAATAATGAAAATTGAGGATCAAATTGGCGTTCAATTGCCTGATGAAAAATTATTAAAAATCAAAAATTTACGTGATTTAATTAACGCGTTTGAAGATGTATTAAAATAATTTAAGTATTAATAAAAAATTTAGTATAATATTTAAATGTATGAATTTATTAATACATTTATTAGGGGTATAGTTCAATGGTAGAACTGCGGACTTCAAATCCGCGTGTTGTGGGTTCGAGTCCTGCTACCCCTGCCATATAATAACAACAGGACTGACACTTTTTGTATCAGTCCTTTTTTGTTTTTGAAAAAAATTTTATTTATTAATTTGATAAAATTATATTTTCAAACTATCCAATAAATGTTTCTAATACAATCGAACATAAGCAATCAATAAAATTCACATAAGTTGTTTTTGTAAGACGAGTAGTTAAACAATTAATAGAAGTATTAAAGTTCACAAAATAACATAAAAAAAGTATTTTTTTACTTGAATATAATCTTAATTTATAGACCATAGCTAATTATTATATTTATAGTTTTAATAGGTGATAGTTTTCTTGATTTAATAGTTGCTAATTGCATAGAAAATTTAATTAACCAACCAACTTTACCATTTAGAGAAAAGTCAGTGACATATAAAATAAGTATCAAATTGAAGTTAGCCTAAAAAATCAATCATTTGGAATTGAAACTGAATTTAATTCAACACCTTCACCAGTTATCTCTTATGGCACAATCATATTATATGCTGTATCGTTATATTTTTACTACATTAAACAACTAAATAAAACAAAACTTCAATTAACATATCAAGATATTTGAACCTCCAGCGAGATTTTTTTTAACTTTTTGTTGATCATATAGGTAATCTTTAAAAATATCTCTTAATTAAGATAAAAATGTTTTTGTCAAAATGTGACCAATAACGATACTAACATCTTTTAATTTAATTGTTTATTGTTTCATATTATCCTCAATATATCTAGAGTAAATATTTTACCTTTATTCTGAATATTAAAAAAGAGTCAAATATTTGTATTTTTATCCAATTAAATCTTTTTTAGCATCTTCTGATCAAACAAAAACTTCTAAACTTTATTATACAAAAAAAACAACATAACCTCTTCTTCTACAAAATTATACGTAGACACTCGTAAATTATGATACAAATAAAAAAGAAGCGAATTAAATTCACTTCTTTTTCTTTATCTAAATTTAAACTAATTAAATTTTTGATTTTGAGCAATACGATAAAATGTTCTTAACATTACACCAGTTCCTTTATGACCAACATCTGCAGTAATAGCAATGTCAAAATGAGCATATGGAACGCCTTCAGTAAATTCTTTTAAGAAACATGCTGCACGTGAAGAACCACCACGAGGATCAGATACTGAGTTAGCAATATCAGCAACATTTGAATTTAACATTTTTAAGAAATCATTGTGGAATGGTAATCTTCAAACTAATTCACCAGCATAATCAGCTGCTACAACTACTTCATTTCAGATGTCGTTATTTGTTGCTCATACACCAGAATATGTATCACCTAAAGCATAAATCATAGCACCTGTTAAAGTTGCAACATCAAATAATTTAGAAGCTTTTAAATCACGAACAGCATATGTTAGTGCATCTGCTAAAATTAAACGTCCTTCTGCATCAGTGTTATCTAATTCAATTGTTTTACCATTATATGATTTCACTATATCATCTGGTTTTTGACCTTCTGGAGCTAATAAATTTAATACTAATGGACATACAGCCACAACATTAACTTTTTCTTTATTTAAAGCTAAAGCTCTCACTGTCATACTTACAATAGCAGAACCAGACATATCAAATTTCATTCAACGCATATGTGATCCCGTTTTTACATTATATCCACCTGAATCAAAACATACACCCTTACCAACAAAAGCATATTTTTCATTTGTTTCTGGATTATTATTATATTCAACAACAACTAAACGAGGCTGTGCTTTATCACTTACTGCAGCTTTACCAACACCAACATGAGCGTTCATTCCTTTAGCTTCTAAATCTTTACGATATAAAACACTTACTTTAACTTCTGGCAAGTCTTTAAATAATTCTTTAATTCGTTCTTCAAAATCACCTGGTGTCATTAAATTAGCTGGCGTATCTTGTAATGTTCTTGTAATTGTTTGTGATTGAGCAATTACATGTAATTTATTAATTAAATCATGATATTTTTGATCAACTACTAAATTATGTATATTTTTTGTTTCAATTTTAGATTTTAGTGAAAATGGCGTTACTTCAACATATTCTAATGCACTAATAACAACATTTAATAAAGATGCATGTCTTGATTCTGGGACAAGTGATAGAAATGAATTTAAATCAACACTAACAGATTTAGGTGATTTTTCTAAAAAACTAATCAATGATCTTGATAGTTCATTAGAATCAAAATCTGGTGTTAAAATTAAGTATTGTTGTTTTTGATATAAACCTCCAAAAACAACATGTTCAGTTGTATTTTCTTCAAAACCTTTTAGGTTGTGATTTTTTTCAACAGCTTTTAATTCATAAACAAATTCTTTTTTTTCATTTAATGTCATAAAATTCCGTTCCTTCTTTAATATTGATAGTTTTAATTTTAATATTCTTATATTATTATAATGCTTTTATCTAAATTATGTGCCTTGTTAGTTTTAATATAAACAAATATAATTATTTATTAAAAAAATTTTGGGTTCTTGATGTTAATCTTGTTTCATGACGATATTCATCAATATCATAATCAGCACTATTGATTTCATTAATAATATTAGCAAACTGTTCATTTGTAATTTTTGCTGTTTGCAATCGTAGTGGCAAATTATCAAAATTGCGAATTAATAACATATCCCCAAAACCAACCAAATTATTACATCAATTACGATCAGTTAATAAAATACTTTCATACGGATTATTTAATTTTAATACAATGGTATAATCAAATACATTTTTAAAAGAAACTGTGCTTTCGTTAGTTATATTTGATGAAATTATTAAAACGATTCCGTGTTTTTTAGCAATATTTGCTATATTGCGAATTAAGGTATCAAAACGTGTATTAAATTGACTACTTACTATCTCAACATATTCAGAAATAATGATTAATTTTTTAGGTAATTTTTGATTTTGATTTTTTAGATTATATTCATCTAAATTATCAACATTATTATCAGCAAATAATGTATTTTGCTTGTTAATATCATTCATAATTTCCCTTAATAAATTAATAACATTTTCAAAATCATCATGATCAACGCTTTTTTTTGTATGCTTTAATTTAGCAAATTCTTTTAATGATTTTGAACCATTATTAATAATAAATAATTCTAATTCATTAGGTGATTTAGTATATAAAGCACTAATAATAATGTTAGAAATTAACATTGATTTTCCAGAAAATTGTTGACTACCATGAATTAAAATACTTCCAGCTTGTGTATCTTCTAATCAAACTACTTTTCTTTCTTTTAATTTTCCAATTCCTAAACATAATTTATCATTGTATTCTAAATTAGTTAGAATATCTTTAATATTAATTTGAGGATTTAAATCTTTGACTTTGGCTTGAATGATTAAAAAGTCATTGTCATTATAAATATTGATTTCATAATCATCTGTATCATTAACTGCTTGTTTCATTAAATTTAAAAAATTTTTTAAAAAATTGTTTAATGATGAACGAGTAAACTGATAAACAATTTCAACATTTGAAAAATAAGGATTAATTGCATTAAAATGATATTCTAATTGGTTATTTTCTAAAAATTTATCGATAATTAATTTTAAATTTTCACCTTTTGATTTAAGTTCATGCAAATAATCTTGACTTTTGCCATCTATAATATCAATTCGTGGATAAAAATTGTACTTGTTATTCTTGATTGTTGATGGATTTTCTCGGAATTGGTTAATATCATTAACAATTGGTTCTAAAATAGTGGTTTTTAGTTTATCATTTTTTGTGATACATGAAGAATTAGTTTGCCGATCATTAAAATTTTTAATTTGTAAATTTTGTTCTTGGATAACTTCTTTTTGCTCCAATTGTTTATCAATATTGTGGTGATCTTCACCAAGTTTTTCTTCGAAAAAGTTTTGTTCACTTAATTGATAATCTTTTTTGTGATAGTTATTGATATTAGTGATTATTTTATTAACTAATCATTTTTTGAATTTTAATCCTAAATGACTTTTCGTGCCAAAAGTGATTAGAATAAAAGAAATAAGAACTAAAACCATAAACATAATTACAATAGTAAAAATTCAAGCATTAGCACGATATAAATCTAAATTAGCATATCCTATAATTCCACCATAAGCAAAAACACTAGTATAATAATAATGTTTTTCATCAATCGCTTTTAAAAATTCTTGCGATCAGCTATAAGCTCACCACTCACATAAATGTAATTTTTTTGAGTGTAAATTTACTAAACTAATATATTCGAAATTATCTTTATGTAAATTAAGTATTTCCTTATTAATCATTTGTTGATTTGTATTAATAATGAATTTATAAGTTAATGAATTTGTGATAATTCCATAACCAACTGCACCAATAATTAAAGCAAATAAAATTAGTGTAATAATATAAAAAACAATCATTCATTTACTAAATAAACGCCTTCTGACTTTTTTAATATAAAAAACAATTAAAAATAATAATAAAATTACATAAACATAGTATTTAACTCATCCAAAAAAAAATTCTAAAACATTGTCTAAAATCGCTCCTGTATATGGGGCTTTTAAAAAAGCAAGTATTAAAATTAAAAAGCTTAATATAAAAAAACAAATTCCAATAAGCTTTTTTTTATTAAAAAAATAATTTTTTTGAACTTTGAATTTTTTTGTCTTTAAATTGCTTTTTTCTTGTTCTTTTCCGTTTGATTCTGTTTTTTGTGCATCTAGTTGATTGTCATAACTATAAAAACTAATTGTTTCCTTATTTAATGTGTTTTTATTGTCACTAACCATACATTACCTCTAAAAATTATTTTGTTTTATAACAGTCAACTACTGTTGGCAAAACTAATGGACGCTTATTAAATTTCTTTTCAAATAATTTAGTTAATAAACGTTTTAAATTTGCTTTGGTATCTTTTAGTATTAAGCGTTTACGTTCATCATAAACTAAACATTCACCCATACGTTTTTTAAATGTTTCTTCAATTTCTTTAATTTGAGCGTCATTATTAACAACTCCACAATAATCAAATTCAACATAATTAAATAGTTTTTGGAATTGTTTATCAAAAATAACAATTAAATTAATAACACCATTCTCGCCCATTTGTGATCGTTCAAATAAAATATTAGCACCAACATCAAGTGCATCAAAAGATGAAATATATTTATCTTCTAACTCAATAATTTGGGGTTTAGGATTTAAAACTTTATCTTCTATAGTGAATAATTCGCCATTAGAAACACTAATAATCTGATCACTTTTAATTCAAGATGTTGTAACTGTAGAACTAAATTTAACCTCAGTTTTATATAATCCATTAATTGGAATTAAAAATTTTGGTTGTAAAAAATTAATTAGATGTTTTAAATCTTCATCAGATTGTGTCATTGGTAAAACTGTTTTAGGTAATGCTTTATAAGGAATGTCTAAACGACCTACTTCATCACTTAGTTCAGCTGCTAACATTTCAAAACCTGGTGTAATAACAACGCCTAATATTAGTTGATCATCAGAAGACAAATTAACATATTTATCTTCGTTATGTAGAATTTTATTTAATTTTGAAAAAAGAGTATCTTGATTTTCAATTACCACAATAATTGCATTTTTTGAATTATTAATTTCAGAAACCGGTAAAGAAATTAAATTTTTACTATTAAATAATTTCAATTTCAATACACCAATAAAAGTGTTAATGAAGTTATTACTATAAACAATAAAGGGGCGATTTTGTTGTTTTGCAATTGTTGCCAAAGTAAAAATACTATATGCATCATTGCTATAACAACCAACAATTAAACGATTTTTAGTATTTTGCAATGCAGCTTCATAAAAAGCCTTATTTTTATGATTGGGAGCAGTAAAATAAGGATTTCCTGCTTGACCCATTCCTACAATCAAAGCTAGAGTATTATTTTTAGTAATGTTATTTAAAAGATTAATTTGTGAATCAAAGGTTTTATTTTTATCATTTGAAATAATAAACTCATCAACATAAACAATTGCTCCATCGCTTGTTTTTAATACAAATCCATATGAATGAGGCATTGAGTTTGAAACTTTAAAAGATGTAACATAAATTGATCCAATTTTCTTATCTGAAATTGGATCTAGCTCAATAATATTAGGTTCAATTTTTTTATTGTTTACTTTTTGTTCAAAAATTTTTTTAATAACAATTGCTCCTATTGGGCTTGTGTAAATTGGGATTTTATAACCTACTTGTCCTAGTAATAATTTAATTCCCATAACATTATTAAATGTTGGTGTACCAATAAAAATTCCCTTAACGCGTTTTGCGTTTTTTTCTAAATAAGAATAATCACAAACAATCATATTTACGCCAAAAACATCACTTGTTGGAATTTTCGCACCAGCATTAAAAATAAAAATATCATCGTTCACTTCAAGAACAAAGCAAGATTTTCCTCTTTCATCTTGTCCTCCTAACGATAAAAAATTAATTTTAGCCATAAAGCTCCTTTATATATAAAAATGTAAAATAATATGTGTTTTAATCCTTAAATTATACTCTATTATATCTTATCGATATAAATATAAATTTTTTAAAAGAACATTATTTTCAACTAATTATTTAAAAGAGGTGATTATAATGAAAATTGTTCAACAAACTTCTGATAATGAATGTGGTGTGTGTGTTATTAACATGTTAGCAAATTATTATCATAATAAAACAATTGATAAAAACATCATTCTTCAAAAAGCAAATTTAACAAAAAATGGTTTGAGTTTGCAAGAACTTGAAAACTTAGCAAATGAATTTAATTTAGATGCACAATCATTTGAATGTAGTTTTGAGGAGTTAATTGATGAAAAAATCAATGACTATTTTATAGCTTTAATTAACAAAAACGGTTTGAATCATTTTGTTATTGTTAAAAATTATAACAAAAATTTTTTTCGTATTTATGATCCAGAAAATAAAATATATGAATTAAATAATGAAGAATTTAAAAAAATATTTTTAAATATAATTGTGCGTGTTTCTAAAAATCATCAAATTTTTGACCTTCCCATATTTAAAGAATCTTATTTAAAAAATATTAAACTCTCATCGTTAATTATCATATTATTTATAGAGTTATTAAATATTCCTTTAAATATTTTTTTAAGTAAAATTGTAAACTTACTAATAGATTTAGTTTTAATTGACACACAAATTAAAAACTTAACATACTTATTTATTGTTTTTAGTTTATTTTATATTAGTAATGCTTTCAAAGATTTACTAATTACTATATACATAAATAAAATTAGTAATAATATTTTTTCTAATATTAATAATAAAATAGTTAATAATTTAGCTAATAAATCAATTATTTTTTTTAATAAAACAAATTTAGGTGAATTAAGCTCGATTCAGATTCATTTGAATAATATAATTCATTTTCTATTAGTTAGTCGTATAAAATTATTAGTTAATACTTTATTTGCAATTTGTATTATTTGTTTATTAGGTTTACAA
The DNA here is from genome assembly GCF_000019345.1 of Ureaplasma parvum serovar 3 str. ATCC 27815. Lineage (NCBI taxonomy): Bacteria > Bacillati > Mycoplasmatota > Mycoplasmoidales > Mycoplasmoidaceae > Ureaplasma > Ureaplasma parvum. The sequence continues at coordinate 631,672 of NC_010503.1, forward strand.
AATTGATCTTTATTATTAATAAGTTTAGGGTTTAGTTTGTTAAATTTTATAATAGGATTGATTAATTGAAAATATTTTAAAATCCACAGTTTAAAAATAATTAATATTGAAAACTCATTATTTATTAAATATCAAAATTTTATTAAATTAATTAATCTCGAATACAATATCGATAAATATAATAACTATATTAATAGTTATAAAAAGCAATTTGATGAATTAATAATTTTTAAAAATAAAATTACTATTTTTAAATCGAATGTAAATTTTTATTTATCAATTATTAATAATATTGGTTTATTGATTTTATTAACTTATCTAATCATTAATACCAATTATGATTATAAAGTTATTAGCGTAATCACTTATATAGTTTTTTTACATCAAAATCTAAATAATTTGTTTTTTGGTATCTTTAATTTTTTTAATGAATTATTAAATTTTAAAAATGGAAAACAAATTGTTGAAAAAATTTTGTATATTGATAATTATGAAGAACATGATGGTATACAAATTAATAAAATTACATCATGTAAAATTACCGAAAACCAAAAGGAATTTGAATTTAGCAAATCTTGTTTAATCATAGGAAAAAGTGGTGTTGGAAAAACAACATTATTAAAAAATTTTTTAAACTTTAATAATAAAAATTTATTTTTTAATAACTTAAATGTAAATAATATAAATTTAAATCAACTTAAAGAATTAATTATCTATCATCCAACAAATCCTTTAATAAATGATTTTGATATAAATTGGTTTATAGATAAAAATGAAGAAATTATTAATGCTTTAAAAATAGTTATTTTTATAACAAAGATCGATTGATCATTAAATAATAATTTTGAACATAATATTAACTTATCAACTGGTCAACAACAAATCCTTGCTTTTTTAAATCTTTTAAAATACAAAAATAAATTATTACTACTTGATGAACCACTAGCACATGTTGATAATGATAATAAAAAAATAATTTTAAACTCAATATTGCCTATAATTCTAAAAAATAATTTTGTCATTTATGTTTCACATGATCATTATTTAAAAAAATATTTTGATCAAATAATTAATTTAAATGATGAAAAAATGGATAAGTATTAGTCTTTTGGGTTTTTTATTATCTTTATTAATAGCAATTGGTGTAATGTTTGGATTTAAAAATAAAAAATATTTTAAAACGACATTAAACATTCAAACAAAATTATCTATAATCACTAAAAACAATTATGAAAAAATTAAAACCAAAAAACAACTAGAAATTAAAATTAAAAATTTAACTTATTATGTTAAATTTAAATTTTTAAAACAAACTCATGATTATTGCCTAATAAAAATCTTTCTTAGTTTAAAAACAGATCAAAAAATGATTGATATTAGTATATACACTAATACTCAACCATTAATTGAATCTATAATTAATAATTTCAAATTATACAATTAATTGAATAAAAAATTTTTGAATGTTAGGAAATAAATTTTCATCTTGTAAACTGCCTGTAATAAGAAGTGTAAAAATGAACATGATTGATATTACAAATGAATGTGAATCTATACGATCTAATAATCCACCATGGCCAGGAATTAAATTACTATAATCTTTGGTATGATAATTACGTTTAATCGCACTAAATACTAAGTCCCCACTAGTGCTTATTAAACTCAAAAACAAAAAAGCAACTATTGTGCAAATTCATCATAATGCTTGTTTATGCAATGTAAGATTTTTTTCATTTGAACTAGAAAAATCTAAACCAAAAATATTATATAAAACATTTTGTGATTTTAACACTATGCCGTTTTTAGGTTTAATTGGCACATATGACAAACCAAAAATTATTAACATAATAACAATTGTTGCAATTACTAAACCAAAAATTAATCCTTCAACTGTTTTGTTAGGACTTATTTTTGGTGCTAATTTTGTTTTACCAAATAAAACACCACCAACATATGCAAATGTATCACTTAAAAAAACAATCATCATTAGCAATAATGAAGTAATTCAACTTCTAATAAAAGTAAAATAAAGTAATCCTATAAAAAAACCACTTAAAAAACTAAAAATTAAAATTGTGTATAAACAATTTTTGAAATTAATTTTTTTTAGAAATGCTAAAAAGAAAAATAAAATAACTAATGTAACAAAATACGAGCATCCTAAACATGCGCCAAATAGTTTGATGACGTAATGGTAATTTATAGTTAAAAGGTATTTAATATTTAAAAACTCATATTGATATATAAAATAAGAAATCGTTGTAGTATAAATGCAAATATTAAAAACAATTGTTAAGATGATTAATGTTATCTTATTATTATCAAAAATGACTTTATTCATTTCATACGAACCAATACATATTAATGGTAATAATCATATTAATAAAACAATTGCAATCCCTTGTTGAATATATAAATTATTAATTAAAGGTGTTCAATTATAATTACGATCTGCTAATAATGCTAAAACAAAATAAATTAATAAGTATAAAAAAATAAAAATCGATGAATAAAACCGTTTAAAAAAAGTGTTTTTTGTTTTTTCATTGATTTTATTGACACTAATCATTTTTAATTAATTAAACAGTCATTATGTCTTTTTCTTTATGACTTACAACTGTTTCGATTTCCTTATTTAATTCTTTTGTTAAATTATCTAATTCTGTTTGAAAAAACTTTTTATCGTCTTCAATAGTTGTTGAATCTTTTTTGAATAAATCTTGTGCTTCTTGACGGATATGACGTACACGAATTTTAGCTTCTTCGCCAACCTGTTTTGCTTTTTTAACTAAATTTTTTCTTACTTCTTCTGTTGGAGCAGCGAACGTTAAACGAATAATATCAACATCTACTTGAGGATTAACACCTAAATTTGATGCGTTAATTGCAGTAGCAATATCTTTAATACTACTTCTATCATAAGGTTTAATTGCTAAAACACGTGGTTCTGGAACTGAAATATTTGCTAATTGATTAATTGGCATCATTGAACCATAATAATTAACTAAAATACCATCTAAAATAGCAGGCGTAGCTCTTCCTGTTCGCAATTTAATAAATTCATTGTGCATTCATTTTAACACTAATTCAAATTCTTCTCTGATTTTAGTTTCATAAATTTTAAAATTCATAAAATCTCCTTAAAAAATTATTTTGAAACAATTGTGTATTTATTTTTTTTCTCTAAAACATCAACAATTGCATTTGGTTTATCAATATTAAAAACTAATAAATTTATATTATTTTCTTGACACAAAGCTAAAGCTGTTGCATCCATAACTTTTAAATTTTGAGTAAGGGCCATATTAAATGTAATATGTTCATAAAATTGTGCATTAGGATTAATTTTTGGATCACTATCATAGACACCATCAACACCATTTTTGCCCATTAAAATTATACTAGATTCTGTTTCAGCAGCTCTAATTGCTGCACACGAATCAGTTGTAAAATATGGAAATCCTGTTCCAGCCACAAAAATCATTACTTGTTCTTTTTCAATAGCTTTTTTTATATTATTAGCAGATGATTCATGAACTAATTTATCACATTTAATTGCAGATAAAACAATAGTGTTAACATTCAAATGATTTAAAGCATTTTCTAAAGCTAACCCATTTATAATAGTTGCCATCATACCCATATTATCAGCTAAATTACGATCCATATCTAGCTCTTTGGCAATGCTACCTCGTCAAATATTGCCACCACCTAAAACAATTGATACAATATATTTCTTAGAAATTTTTTCAATTTGTTCTGCTAAATCATTAATCTTTATAAAATCAATTATTGAACTATCATTTTGTTTTAAGCAAGCTCCAGAAATTTTAATTACAATTCGTTGTTTTCGCATATGAATTTCCTTTCATATTCCTTATTGACTACACTATAAAAATAGAAAGAAACTTTGTTTCCTTCTATTTTTACATTTAAAAATTATTTTTTCATTTGTGCTGCTACTTCATCAGCAAAACTCATTTGAGGAGCTTTTTCAATTCCTTCGCCTACTTCATATGAGAAATAACCTACTGCAACAGCGTTATTATTCTTTAAATATTTTTCAATTGTTAATTCTGGTTGTTTAAAATATGATTGATCTACTAAACAATTTTCTTTTAAAATTTTATTTAAACGCCCGTCAATAATTTTTGCAGCAAAAGCTGCTGGTTTACCTTCATGTTCTAATTGATTAACAATAATTTCACGTTCTTTCGCTAATCATAACTTATCAACAACTTTTTCATTTAAATAACGTGGACGCATTGCTGCAGCATGCATTGCTACATTTCGAACAACTTCATCTTCAACTTTTCCATCAACTAAAATAATAGCAGCAACTCTGTTGTTATTGTGAGTATAAACACCTAAAGTTTGGTCATCATTAGCTTTTAAAATTTCTCCACGTCTAAAAACGATTTTTTCACCAATATATGCTGTTAAATCTAATCCTGATTCAGCAATTGGTTTTCCATTTATAATTAATTTATCAAAATCTTCTTTATTTTCAACCTTAGCTAATGCTTCTTCTAAAATTTGATTAGCATAAGCTAAAAAATTTTCATTCTTAGCAACAAAGTCAGTTTGACAATTAACCTCAATAAGAATTGCTTTATTATTTATTTTTTTGGCCAATACAACACCATCTGTCGCTGCATTTTTTAGTTTATTAGCAGCCTTAATAGCACCATTTTCTCGTAATCATACTATTGCTTTTTCAATATCATTTTCTGACGCATCTAAAGCTTTAATACATTCACTCATACTAGCTTGTGTTCTTATTCTTAATTCTTTAACTAATTCAGCTTTTGTCATTTATATTCACCTTTATTAAATACATGTTTTTAGCATATCTTATATATTATATATAATTTATTATTGTTTTCATAATATATATTGATTAAATGAATAAAAATACATTAAAAAAAACACTTTCAAAAGTGTTTTTTTTAGATAATTTAATGGTGCGCTTGAAGAGACTTGAACTCTTACACCGCAAAGTACTAGATCCTAAGTCTAGCGCGTCTGCCATTCCGCCACAAGCGCTTAATGGTGCTCTGTGAGGGTTTCGAACCCGCGACCCACTGATTAAGAGTCAGTTGCTCTACCTACTGAGCTAACAGAGCATAAACCCCTACCTACCCAAAGTAGATAGGGGTTTAGCTAAATCCCACTAATAAGCAGGTTGAGTATATAATGGTGCCGACTATAGGAATTGAACCCACAACCTACTGATTACAAGTCAGTTGCTCTACCTATTGAGCTAAGTCGGCATGGTGGAGTGCAAGGGACTCGAACCCCTGACCCTTTGCTTGTAAGGCAAATGCTCTCCCAACTGAGCTAGCACTCCACAAATAATACTTAAATTTTTAAGTATTACTTCGTGTTTTTATAAATGGTGACCTGTACGGGATTCAAACCCGTGAATGCACGCGTGAAAGGCGTGTGTGTTCAGTCACTTCACCAACAGGCCATGGCGGCTACAGTAGGGATCGAACCTACGACCAACCGGTTAACAGCCGGTTGCTCTACCGCTGAGCTATGTAGCCATTTAATAATAATTTTAAAAACACTATAAAATTATAGTTATTTTTTTAAAAAATGTCAATCTTTTTTTAAAATTTTTAATTTTTAATTTTTAGATACATAAAAATCCTTCCTATATATTATATATGTTATAAATTTTATAATCTCAAAGACTATAAAAAATATTTTTAATAAGCGTAAATAGGAGATGAAATTATGAATAAAATAAAAAATGCTAAATCTTCGTTTCTATATTTTAAAAAAATGCATAATTTAAAATCTTTTAACAAAAAAAGAAATAGATTAAAAGGCATACAAATCATATTTATTGTTTTTCTAATAATCTTTTGTTCATTATTTTTCTTAATTGATTTATTTTTTACAGGTAATCATTTGAACGTCATTAAAAGAATGTTTGAAAATAGTTCTCTTTCAAATTCAACTTATATTTTTGTTCCTGTTGCTAATATAATTACAGGATTTAGTTTAGGAATTGGTTCAATTTCTATCCAAATTACTTCTAAAAATATTTTAGCTGGACCGTCAACACTTGGTTTTACACCAATGGCAATATTAGCATCAACCATTTCATTTATTATTACTTCAAGTGGTATTTTTTCAACAATTTTAATTTACTGTTTAGGTTTAATTTTTTCATTTATTATAATAGGTGTTAATTTTATATTAGTGAGAAATAATTTTTTAGAAAATAGTTTTAAACCTATTTTAGTTGCTTTTGGGATTGGAGCATTAGTGACGGGAATTAATATTGTTTTAATTGCAACACATGACAATTTAAAAATTGTGGGATGATGGCGTTTTATTACTATCAACAATACATTAATAAACAATTATCGTATGATTGTTTCAAGTGTTCTAATGATTATTTCTACTATTATTTTATTATTTTTATCTCCTTATTTAAATATTATTAGAAAAGATTATATACTTGCTAAATCATTGGGGATTAAAGTCAATCTAATTTATTGGTTAGTGGCTATTTGTGTGGTAACTATTACTATATCATCATCTATATTATTGGGAATAATTGCTTTATTAGGAGTAATTGTTGGAATTATTATTCAAACAATTTTTAAAAAAACACACGTTTTATTACTAATGATACTAGCAGGACTTTTTGGTAGTGGAATCTTATCATTTTCAAGTTACATTAATGAATATATTCCTAGTGCCCGTGAAATGATTATTTGTGTTTTTGCTATACCAGTATTTGCTTACATTCTAAGTAAGAGAAAAGGATTTATTAAATAAAATGATTAATTTAAACACTTGAAATAAAACTCATTCTTTTAAAAACCCTTTAAAATATCAAAATAAAATCGCATATTTAAAAACAATGATAACAGTAATTATAAGTATTGTTGTATTTATTATTACATTAGCTTGAACTTATGATTTTAATTTTAAACAAGACAATATTGCCTTGGCTTATATAATTATGCAAATTTTTTTATCAGGTTTTATTTTAGGATTTTGTGCATATTTAATTCAAAAATTAACAAAAAACCGCTTCAGTGATACATCAATTATGGGAATTAGTAGTGTTAATATTTTAGGAGTAATTATTATTGCATTTCAGGTTGATTTTAATAATTTTAGTGCTGATAAATTATCAACATTAGAGCATACTGAACCAATAATATTTTTTATAGCACCAATTATTTTATGTATGCTCTATTATTTTACATGCAAAGAACAAAGTAGTTTTAATTATAAAAAAATGCTGATTTCAGGAGTTATTGTTAATTTTTTAAGCGTTGCATTAGGAGCAAGTATTGCTAAAAATTTACCTAAATTAGCTAATGCTTACGTTTCAAGATACACATATGGTAGTATTGAACCACAACAAGAGTCTTTTTTTATCGCTTTAGTTTTAATTATCATAGGGTTATTAATAGTTTTATTTAATTTTAAAAAAATTCAAATAGTTTCATCTAATCAAGACTTAGCTAATCAATTAGGAATCAACGTCAAATTAACTTCTGGACTTCTTTTAGTTGCAATTTGTTTAATGGTAGGAGCATCATATAGTTTGAATGGAAATTTGATATTTATAGGATTAATGGCTGGAAACATGGGTTCTGTTATTAGTAACAACCGATTTAAATCCGCTGCTATTAGTTCAGGATGTTGTGGGTCATTAATATATATGTTGTCTTTTTTATTATTTATTAAAATTTTAAATTTTGATAGTCAATGACTAAATTTAGCCATTCCCTTAATTATTTCTCCTTACTTTATTTATATTATTGTTAAAAAAAATAAATCAGATTTATAGTAAAATATACAAAATATAAAAACAATTAAAGGACGATATATGAAAAAATGAAAACTAGTTCGAACTTCAGGGTTGATTCTTATTACAGGAATTAGTATACCTGTAATAACAACAAGTTGTTCTCTAATTGATTTGTTCAAAAGTAATAATGAGAAACAAAATGAATTTACTCATGGTAAACTAAAATCTAATCTTGATTACAATGTAAGTACTGCTTATTTAAATAAAAGATCTATTGCTTTAAAATTCACAATACCTTTAGATAAAAATCAAGCTATTAATATTTTTGGAACAGGATGAATTTTTGATTTTCAAGAAGATCCATTTACAAAAAACATTAGAACTTATTACTTGGCAACTAACATTCATGTTATTAATTTGATTTCAGCAGCAAAACAAAATGCTTCTTTAACGCTTGGTCAATACGATTTAGAATCCCAATCCCAAGATACAAGAGCTTTTTTTAATGAAAATTTATCATTTAAATCCGCTAAAAAAACTTATAATCCACAATACTATGTAAATTATAATCCAGTAGGCACTTTTTCAATTTTGCCTGTTGGATTAAAAAACCAACTAAAAAATTATGGTATTAAAAACCCAGCCGCTTTAGCTTCTTTAAATAATTTAACAACTGCTGTTGATTTAGCTATTATCAAAATCACACCAGATATCTTACAAAAAAATAATATTGATGCTTTGAGAAATTTTGATAAAGAAGTAGGTATTGGTTTTGGTAATACTATTAGCAATCATCAAAGGTTTTATGCCGCAGGATATCCACATGATGAAAAATATAGTCGTTGAAACCAGTATTCAAACCAACCAGATGAATTATTTAATTCATTTTCAACATCAAATTATCGGAAGGATAATCCAATAAATTTTAGTTATAATGAAGAATATATGACAGTTAGTAACCGTAACACAATAGGTAAAAATAATCCTACTAAATATGAAGCTTATGACTATGCAACAAAAAATTTTGATTTACATTCAGGAGCATCAGGAAGTCCAATAATTGATGACAATAATAACTATGTTGGAATTTATTGAGGTGGATTTAAAATTCAAGAGGGTCTAAAAACAACTTTTTATGGTAATTTTAGCCCTTTATTCGTTCATAAAGATAATGGATTATCTCAAGATTTATTAGCATATTATTTAGCATATACTGCAAATGAAACTACATATTTAGACACTAATTTTAATACTAATTTACGTTATTCAGCATTATCAAAAGAAAATAAAGAAATATATGATAAATTTGTTCAAAGTCTTGAAAAACAATTTCTAAGTGATGATAATCAGTATGGTGATAAAAATATTTTATCACTAAAAACAGTTGATGGATATTCTAAAAATAAACAAGATTTAATTAATACCTTATACAATTTTATTTTTAAGGATATTAATTCACCATCATTTAATGAGAAATATACACATGAAAATTTAAAATTAAAAGATATAATTGATGTAAAAGTTGAATGAAATCGTAACAAAAATATTGATTTAAGAATCACATTTATAACAAAAAGACCGTTAAATTTTAATGTTAATCATATTGTTAATTTCAATACAAGCTTTACTTTTTTTAAAGAAATCTCTAAACCAAATGAAAATAATAATTGAATTGACCAATTATTATAATTTTGTTTATTTCATTGTTTCTATTTTATAAAATATAAATATGAAAATTTAGTTAAAAGGAATAATTATTTATGGCATCTGAAGATAAAGTAGTTTACTATTTATCACCTAATGAAGATAAGGGTTGAAAGATCTTTAAAAAAGGTGGCGAACGTGCAACAAAATTATTTAGCACTAAAAAAGAAGCTTTAGAATATATCAAAACATTAGGACGTAATCAAAATGCTGTTGTTTATATTCAAACAAAAGATGGTAAATTCCAAGACGTTCGAAATTATCGTGATAAATAAACAAGATAAATTAAAGATAAATTAATTGATTAAAAACATTAAGAAGTACACCCTAATAAATGTATTTCTTAATGTTTTTATTTTTCGAATTAAAGGTTAATAATTGCTAAATTCTATTTTCATAAAATATGGCGGATTCATTTAAATGAATATTGATTAGTAATTTGATTATCTTTATAATCGTTTTTATTTAAATACTTGTAGTAGACAATCGTAAACATTAATAAAGAAATAATTAAAATTACAGCACTAGATATTGATAATGGCATTGATCACGCCAATAATCCAGCAAACTTAACACTACTTTGGTAATCAACACCAAAACCAACAACAAAAGCAATTACTAAAACTTGCAATAATAATGTTGGAAAAGGTGATTGTTGCTTTTTAGCAATTAGATCACGATAACGCATTAATGTTAATGACAATGAGTAAAAAATTGCAAATATTGTTAAATGAATATATGTATTATCACCAATTAATAATTTTTTAACTACCTCTGCTGAAATTTGCACAAAAGATGTGGTAATTGGATTATCAATACCATATAAATATTTAAAGTTAGGCCCTGCTGCTCAAATTGGAGTTATTAATTGTTTAATAACAACTTTTCATACCTCAGGATTATGGTTTGTTAAGTGTGCTAAAATCAATCTTGGATCAATATGGGCTTGTGCCCCTAAAAAGTATACTAATCGAGGATTATTTAAAATTCCTTGACGAATTGACATATAAAAATGATCTGGTATTTCTGCATCTAAATTAATATATGCTTCATTTTGTTCTTTAGCATAAACGACTGATAGAGGTTTGATTGAAAAACCAAAAATAATTGCTGCAATCATTAAATAAACAAACAATAAACCAAAAACACAAATAAATAATTGGCGCGAATGGTAACGACGATCACGAATAGTTTGTTTTTGAAAAATATAAAATAGGTAATCAGTAAAACCTAATCCAATCCCTTGAATAAACAACATCGCATGATATCATAAAATTCGACCAGTTTGTAGATTTAAAGGAACAGAATTTGTCATTTTTTGATTAATTAAATGATATAAAGCTAATAGAACAAACATTTTTATAATTGAACTAAAAATCGAAATTAAAGTTTGATTTCAAATTTGTTTAATGCTAATTTTTAATAAATTTAATGATAAACCTAATTTAGATATCCTTCAATCTTTACTAAATTTAATAATACTAATGGCAATTGTTGAAATAATATAACCAATTGACAATCCTAAACCATACCCACTATAAGCTAAAATACTATATTTACCTAATAAAAAACTTGTCACTAAACAAATTGTTCATGTGGCAAAATCTAAAATAATAGTTAATAGAATTTTACGACGATCATTTGTTCAAATAGAAATTAAAAAATAATTATGAACTGGTGCTAAAACGATAATCCCCAAACTTGATCATATGTATTGTTCACCAAATAGTTGAGCAAACAAGGTATTTTCATGAATGTTTGCATAAAGATTATAAGTATAAGATGTCGCCAAATAAACACCCAACATTATTAAACCGAATGAAAATGCATAAAAACTTGCTAAGTTAGTTGTTGAATGTGATGGAACAAACTTGTGTTTACTTCCATCATATAGTTTTTTAGCTCATAAGGCTAAAACTACACCTATATTTCCACCTAATTGTATAAAACTAAATTGGAAAACAACAATATAGCTAACACTTGTCGCAGCAAATGCACCACTAAAATTATGTAACGCTATTATTATTGTAATTAATAATAAAGCTAACGATGAGAACAAACTTGAAGCTATAAACGATGAGCTATCTTTTATGACTTCTCATAATGTTGTAAAAATGCCATAATGTTTTTTAAAAACATGACGTTTAATTACAAGGGGCGTTTTTTCAATCGATGATGTCATAATTTTCTCCTTTTCAAAATAAGTAATACATTTAAAAATTATACCATTAATATAAAAATATTATTTAATATGTGGATATTAAATAATATTAATTTTGACGAACCTTAATTTGTTGTTCTAATTGTTTTTTAGGCATAATTGATAATTTTTCATCATTGTACTTATGATTCTTTAAATATTTACGATAAATACGTAAAATTTTATAAGTGCTATATCCTAAAATAAAAATACTTGATATAAATAAAGGAAATGATCAAGCCATTAAACCAATGAAATGTGGATCTGATTGGTGTGTTAACCCAAATCCAGAAGTAAACGCAACCATAACTAATTGAATAACAATCATTACATATGGAGGACGTTGTCGTCGGGCAATTAATCCTACATAACGACTTAAAATAGAAGAAAAAGAAAAGAATGTACAAAAGAATGATAATAAAATATAAGCATTATTTTTAATTAAATAACTATAAATATTTGAAGCTGAAATATCAACAAATCGATGTGTAAAAGGATTTTTCATTTGATATATCGTTTCAAATTTATCACCTAGTTTTCATATTGGATCAATCACTTTTTGCGCCATTGGTAATCAAATATTTTTATCATTTGATGATAAAGCATTAACAACTTCTTGGCGACCAATATTCACATGACTAGTAATAATATCTAATAATTTTTCATCATTAATTAAAATTTTTCTTAAAGATTGATAGAAATGTTCGGGAACTTGCTTTTCTAAAAATATATAAGATGGACTTTGTTCACTTGTATACAATTGGACTAATTGTTTTACAGAAAAACCAAAAATAACTGAAGTAATTAAAGCAAATAAAATACCTAATATAAAAACTCAAAAAAATAATTGTCTTGAATGATAACGACAGTCTCTGACTTCTTGTTTTTGATATAAATAAAATAAAAAATCTGACAATCCTAAATTTAACATTTGTATGAAAATCATTGATTGGTACATTAGAATTCTCGTTGATTGAAAATCTAATAATGATGAACCAACTACACGTGAGTTAATTACCACAAATGTAATTAACAAAATAAACATTTTACCAACTGATTTTAATGATGATAAAATCGTTTGAATTCATAATAATTTAATACTTAAAACAAATAATCTTTTTGAAATATATAATGGACGTAAAACAATTTGGGCTTTTTCAATTGTAGTCATACCAATAATAATAGTTCAAAAAACAAAACCAATTGACATACCAAGGCCATAGCCCCAATAATTTAAAACACTATAACTACCTAATAAAAAAGCTGCAATTAATGCGGTTGTTCATGTACAAAAATCTAAAACAATTGCTAATAAAACATTAATGGACTTGGTTGATCTTATTAACATCAATAAATAGTTTCGCAAAGGTGCTAAACCAACAACTGCTAATCCTGAAACAATATATGCACTACCTACACTTTGATTAATCACTGTATTTTGGTGATCATTTGCAAAATGATTATAAATGTAAGAGGTTGTAAAATAAATTAATAAAACTACTAAACCAAAGATAAATGAATAAAAACTAGCAGCATTTACTGTATCATTTGTAGGTTCAAACTTATACTTACCATCTTTAAATGATCTTTTTGACCAAATCGCAAAAACAATGCCAAAGGTTGTTCCTAATTGTAAAAAACTTAACTGAAAGATAGTTAAATAACTAATACTAGTTGCTGCATAAGCACCAATATCTTTATGATGAGCAACAATTACAACAATTAAAATTAATGATAGTCCTGTAAAAACACTTGCAGCGATAAATGGCGAGCTTTCTTTTAAAAGTTCTAAAAGTGTTCTAAAAACGGTAAGATTTTTTTTAAAATAAGAATCGGATTTTTTAATAACTTTCATTTGTTTCTGTTCTTCCAAATTAAATCTCCCCCTTTTATATAAAAACACCATATAGATTATATCATAAAATATACTAAAAATTATATTTTTTTATTTATTAAAAATTTTTTAATTATTTTTATATAATCATCGATTCAACTATTAAAAATTATATTAACTTCTTCTCAAACATCGTTCTCATTAATTTTTATATCTAAAATATTAATTGTTTCAAGAGGAGACAAACTCCCTCCAGATTTAAAAAAACAGAAATATTTTTCTTTAGCGTTTGCTTTATTATTGAAAATTCTTATCGCATTAATTAATCCACAAATTTGTCCAATAACATATTTATATACATAAAAATTACCAGTATAAAAATGTGGAATGTTAATTAAAATTAAAGCGTTTGCTTCATCATATTTACTGATTTTGTTTTTATTATATTTATATCCTGTATAATCATGATTTATTTCTAGATAAGCTAAAACTATTTTATTTCAGCTAAATTCTTCACCTTGATTAATTCATTCATTGGCAACTCACTCAAAATTTGAAAAAATCGCTTGGCGTGTAGTTGTAGCAATAAAACCACTAATCATTTCATCTAAAATATAAAGACGCATTAAATCATCATTTTCGTATTTCTTTAATAAATGGTAATTCATTAAGATCTCATTAGTAATGGAAGCAATTTCTGCATAAAAGGTTTCATATTCATTATATACTTCTTGTGATTGATTAGCAAAATAAGTGTGTACAGAATGCCCTAATTCATGAACTAATGTTAAAATAGAATTATAAGTTTCATCATAATTCATTAAAATAAAAATTTTATCTAAGCCTTTAGTGTTACTTATAGAATATGCTCCAGAAATTTTATTATTATTTGGCATTCATGATATTCATTGCTCATTGAACGCTCTTTGTACAACATTTATATATTCACTACCTAATAATGCCAAAGCTTCTAAAGTTAAGTTTTTAGCAGATTCAATACTAAACATGTTTTTTTTATCAATTATATCTAAATTTTTATCTCATGGTTCAACTTTAGTTAATTGATATTGTTGTTTTAGAAATAATGTTCGATATTTTGTATATCTATTAATTCCTTTAGCAAATTTTTTTGTTTGTGTATAAATATGATTTATAAAATTTTTATCAACCTTATCACTAAAAGCATCCGCAGAAATATAATCCTTAAAATTATGTAATTTTGCTAACTCGTTTTGTTTAACATATTCATAATATAATAATTTACTAAAAGTATTACGTAAATCATATATCGCTTTAAAATGAGATTCATAAGCTGATTTTCGTAAAGCACGATCATTTGATTTAGATGCAACATAAAGATCAGTTTGATTTTTAAAACAAACTTTTTGTTTTTTATAGTTTATACCATCCTGATACTGCATATCTGAATCTAATAAAACATCAAAAATATCACCAAAACTTGAACTAAAACGGCTAATAGCTGTAACAACTTTTTGTTGTTGTTCATTTAAAATATGTTTTTCGTAACGTCATAATTCTTCATATTCTAATTGGTATTTAATTAATGAAGAATTTTTTAAATATGAATTAATTAAATCTTTATTTTTTATTGCTAAATTTTCAAAATTAATAAAAATTTTAGCTACACGATGTTGTTCATGTTCAATTTTTTGAGACCAAGCAAGCATTTCATTATCGATTAAATTTGTTTGCAATTTATTTGAAACATAATTGTTAATTCGATTACTAATTAATAAATTTTTTTCTGAAACTTCGTGAAAATTAATAAAATCATTTAAACTATTAATCCACTTTTCAAAAGCTTTTATTAATTCATTATTTGATTCAACAAATTCATTGAACAAAATATCTAGTTTCTTGCCTTTTAATAATGAATCTATATCTCAATCATATTTTTTATCATTAATATCATTCATTTAAACTAAATTTCCTTTTATAGAGTTATAGAAAAAAATGACCAAGTTTACTAAAAGACTTAGTCATTTTTTGTTTTTTGTTTTTTTAAAATTATTAATTACTTGTTTTAATTACGCTACCATGACCTACAGTTTTACCACCTTCACGGATTGAGAATTTAGATCCATCTTCAATCGCAACTGGAGCAATTAATTCTACAGTCATTTCAACGTCATCACCTGGCATAACCAAATCAACACCAGCAGGTAATGAAATAGCACCTGTTACATCTGTTGTTCTAAAATAGAATTGTGGACGGTATCCTGAAACAATAGGTGTATGACGTCCACCTTCTTCTTTTTTAAGAATATAAACTTTAGCAGTAAAAGTACGGTGAGGTTTAATTGATCCTGGTTTTACAAGTACTTGACCACGTTCAACATCTTCTTTTTTAATACCACGTAATAAAATACCAGCATTATCACCAGCTTCAGCTTGATCTAATGATTTTCTAAACATTTCAATTCCTGTAACAACAGTTTTTTGAGTGTCTTTTAGACCAACAATTTCAACCTCATCATTAACTTTTAATACACCACGTTCAACACGTCCAGTTACTACTGTACCACGTCCTGAAATTGTGAATACATCTTCAATTGCTAATAAGAATGGTTTGTCAGTACTACGTTCTGGTAATGGAATTCATGAATCAACTGCGTCCATTAATTCATCAATTTTTGCTTCTCAAACTGGATCTCCTTCTAAAGCCTTAAGACCTGAACCACGAATAACTGGTGTGTTATCGCCATCAAATCCATATTTAGATAATAATTCACGAACTTCCATTTCAACAAGATCTTGCATATCTGGATCTGTCATGAAATCACATTTGTTTAAGAAAACAACGATTTTTGGAACACCAACTTGACGTGCTAATAAAATATGTTCTTTAGTTTGAGCCATAACCCCATCAGATGCAGCAATAACTAAAATTGCTCCATCCATTTGTGCTGCCCCTGTAATCATATTTTTTACATAATCGGCATGTCCTGGACAGTCAACGTGTGCATAGTGACGTGTTTTTGTTTCATATTCAACGTGAGAAGCGTTAATTGTAATACCACGTTCTCTTTCTTCTGGTGTTTTATCAACATCAGCATATGATTGTGCAATAGCTTGTCCTTTTTTGGCAAGTACAGTACTAATTGCAGCTGTTAAAGTAGTTTTACCATGGTCAACGTGGCCTATAGTACCAATGTTAACGTGAGGTTTTGTTCTTTCAAATTTAGCTTTAGCCATTTTAAATCTCCTTAAAAATTAATTTATTTTCTAAATAATTTTTGAATACATAATAAAAGGTATTATACCTTATAATTATAACATTTTAACTTTTTAGATTATTAATTAAATACTTTATTGTTAATTGTTAAAATAATTATTTTTTTGCACGTGCTACCATTACTTCTTCAGTAACAGACTTAGGTGCTTGTGCATAGTGACTGAATTGCATAATATATTGACCACGTCCTTGTGTATTTGAACGTAAATCCGTTGCATATCCAAACATTTCTGATAGCGGAACTTTAGCTTTAATAGCTTGTGCATTACCACGTTGTTCTTGTCCTTCAATTACACCACGACGTTTTGAAATATCGCCCATTACCGTCCCAAAATAATCATCAGGTGTAGTTACATCAACTGACATAATAGGTTCTAATAAAACTGGTTTGCATACTTTTGCTGCTTCTTTAAAAGCAAGAGATGCAGCAATTTTATAAGCCATACCAGATGAATCAACATCATGATATGAACCATCAAAAATAGTTGCTTTAACGTCAATTGTTTGATAACCAGCAATTGGCCCTGATGTTAATGCCTCAATCAAGCCGTTTTCAACTTCTTTAATATATTCTTTTGGTACTTTACCACCTACAATGTTGTCAACAAATTCAAATCCTTTATCATGATTAGGTTCAAATTTAATTCAGACATGCCCATATTGACCACGTCCACCAGATTGCTTAATATACTTACCTTCAGCATCAGCAACTTCAGTAAATGTCTCACGATAACTAACTTGAGGAGCACCTACATTAACTTGAACATTAAATTCACGACGCATACGATCAACCAAAACATCTAAATGTAATTCACCCATTCCAGCAATAATAGTTTGACCTGTTTCTTCATTTGTGTATGTTCTAAAAGTTGGATCTTCTTCAGCTAATTTAGATAAAGCTAAACTCATCTTTTCTTGATCTGCTTTAGTTTTTGGTTCAACAGATAAAGAAATAACAGGTTCTGCAAATACCATTTGTTCTAAAATAACTGGTTTTTTTTCATCACAAATTGTATCACCAGTAGTAGTGTCTTTTAATCCAATTACAGCACAAATATCACCAGCACTAATTGAATCAATCTCATCACGGTTGTTTGAATGCATTTTTACAAGACGAGAAATTCTTTCTTTTTTATCTTTTGTTGCATTGTAAATATAAGTACCTTTGTCAAGTTTACCACTATATACACGAATATATGTTAAACGTCCAACAAAAGGATCAGTTGCGACTTTGAAGGCAAGGGCAGCAAATGGTTCATTTGGATCATTATGATATTCAATTGGATTACCATGATCATCAACACCTTTAATTGGTGGAACATCAATTGGTGAAGGTAAGAAATCAACAACTGCGTCTAATAATTTTTTAACACCTTTGTTTTTAAAAGCTGTACCACATAATACTGGGTATAATTCAGTTGAAATTACTCCTTTACGAATACATTTTTTAATATCTTCATGACTTAGTTCTTCACCAGATAAGTATTTTTCCATCACTTCATCATCAAAAACAGCTACATCATCGATCATTTGTGAACGCATTACTTGTGCTTTTGTTAAGTAATCAGCTGGAATATCTTCAATTTTATATTCTTCATCAGCTTTTCCATCATAAATATAAGCTTTCATTTCAATTAAATCAATACTTCCAACAAAATCGGCTTCAGCACCAATTGGAATTTGAATAGCTGTGGCTTTAACACCTAAACGATTCTTCATTGTCTCAATTGAGTAATAAAAATCAGCACCTGTTTTATCCATCTTATTAACAAAAACGATTCTTGGAACATTATATTTAGTAGCTTGTCTTCAGACTGTTTCAGTTTGTGGTTCAACTCCATTTTGACCATCTAGAACAGCGACAGCTCCATCTAAAACACGCAAAGAACGTTCTACTTCAACAGTAAAATCAACGTGTCCCGGTGTATCAATTAAATTTAAACTATGACCTTTTCATTTTGCATAAGTTGCTGCTGATGTAATGGTAATTCCACGTTCTTTTTCTTGTGCCATTCAATCCATTGTTGCAGCACCATCGTGAGTCTCTCCGATTTTATGATTCTTTCCTGTATGATATAAAATCCGTTCAGAGGTTGTTGTTTTACCAGCATCAATGTGTGCCATGATTCCAAAGTTACGAAATAATTTTAATTCTTTAGACATATATTAACAATTCCTTAAAACAAATTTTATCAACGTAGGTGTGCAAAAGCTTTATTTGCTTCTGCCATTTTATGAGTATCTTCTTTTTTCTTAATTGCTGCTCCTACATTATTTGAAGCATCAATAATTTCATGTGCTAATTTCTCAATCATTGTATGTTCGTGTCTTAAACGTGCATATAATGTAATTCATCTTAAACCTAAAGTCTGACGACGTTCTGGCGTTACTTCAGTTGGTACTTGAAAGTTTGAACCGCCAACACGTCTTACTTTAAGTTCAATAATTGGCATTACATTATCAATCGCCTTATTAAAAACTTCTAAAGCTGGTTTGCCAGTCTTTTGTTCAACAATCTCAAAGGCTGAATAAATAATAGATTGTGCTAATCCTTTTTTACCATCATACATAATAGCATTGATTAGTTTAGTTACAAGACGAGAGTTATATACTGGATCAGCTAAAACTTGTCTTTTTTGTGGTTTTAATTTTCTCATTTTTTTCGATCTCCTAACTAAATTTAATTATTTAGATGCTTCTTTTTTAGGACGTTTAGCACCGTATAGTGAACGTTGTTGACGACGTTTTTCAACACCTGATGCGTCGCCAGCACCACGAACAATATGATAACGAACCCCTGGTAAGTCTTTAACTCTTCCCCCACGAATAACTACGACACTGTGTTCTTGTAAGTTATGTCCTTCACCTGGAATGTAAGCTAAAACTTCAAAACCATTACTTAAACGAACTTTAGCATATTTACGTAAAGCTGAGTTAGGTTTTTTAGGTGTCATTGTACCAACTCTAGTACAAACACCAGATTTTAGAGGTGATGGGTTTTTTGTTGTTTTTTTATGTAATGAGTTGTATGTAAATAAAAGAGCAGGTGATTTAGTTTTTTTTACTTTAGGTGCTCGTTTATTACGAATCAATTGCGCAATTGTAGGCATGTAAATTTCCTTTCATTTTTTATGTTAATTATAGACAACGACTCCGTGCGTATCAAAAAAGTAAAATTACGATTGATAAAACACGTTACAAATTATAAACGAAAAAATTATAAAAGTAAATAAAAAAGAGCAAAAACAAATTTTTTACTCTTTTTTTAGGATTTAAATATGAAATTAAAAATTATTTATTTGCTTTTTGGTTCTCAATATAGTTGTTTTATGTAATCTTTTAGTGCTTTAGCTTGACCTTCTTTGCCTAATCCATAATAGCCTTTAGCGATTCCTGCTTCAAAACCACCATAAGATGAATTACCACCTATTAATACATAAGATTCTGATCAAGTTTCATCAGATTTCACCATTTGACCGTTTTGATTTTTTTCGTATTTAACACCTTTATTATTTATATCAAAATTACCAAATAATTTACCATATTCTTTTAATAATGCTACACGTTCACTATTAAGTTTACCTTTTGAAGCATTATCATTAAAGTCATCAAAATTATCACCAATACGCATTACAGTTTTTAAAACTACAGCATTACCACTACCGAATTCACTTAAATCATAACCTTGTGTACGCTTATTCATAGCATTCATACGGTCTTCTTTAGTAGATTTTACACGTTTTCCTTGTGCATCTTTTTTAATATTTGCTCATGGTTTATCGCTACTAAAATCTACTCCTTGCATTCAAAAAATTCATTTAGGTAATAAACTACGTTCTAAGCCTTCACTAACCAAGTTTTCAATAGTTGGATCGACTTGGTTTTCTTGTTCACGGTTTGAGTTGAACATTACGACTCCACCATGTTCTCAAACATATTTAATGAATTCAAAAGCTCCAGCTAATCGTTTTGAAACCTTGTCATTCACAAATGCATCTCAATCCTTTGGATTATAAGCTTTATTATTTAATAATTGATAGTTTTGATTAGCGTAATTATTTAAAATTGTTTCATCAATATCCATAAATACTACAGGAATTGCCTTATTACTTTCAGGATTAGAAACTGTTACCTTTGTAATATTACCATTTGAATCTTTTTCTACTTTTACTTTACTTGTATCAAAATCACTTTGTTTAATCATTGCATCAAATTGGTGTTTTGCACTATTATACTCTGTTAATAGCATCCCATCTTTTTCAGCACTTAATGTGTTTCAAATATTAGCTAATCAACGTTGGTTGTAAATAATTGATTCTGCACTATTATATGATTTTATTTCATTTTTTTCATTACTATGACTTATTTGAACCTTTGGTCCATCATTTAATTCAATATTGCTTATATTTAGTGTTGTTACATAAACAGCACCTTTTTTTAAATTAGCATCATCTGGTTTAATAATTACACGATCATCTTTTTTTGGTTCACGTGCTAATTTTACATAAACTCTACCATCCCTTAAAATCCCTGTAGATGATGTAAATTCAGCATTATTATCTTTATCAATAACACTAGTTTTAAAATTAAGATTTTGTAATGATTTTTTTTGGTTATCATCTAATTTAGTTCAATTTGTAATCTCATAAATTGCATAAACACCATTTTGAGTTCTAACAAAAGATGAACTTACAGTTGATTCGATATTAGAGTTAGTACAAGCAGTAGCTGTAGCAATAATACTTGTACTAACTATTATTGAACCTAATGATATAGCTCAAAATTTCTTATTTTTCAATAATTTCATAAAAACTCCTTAAACAAAAAACATCTTTTTTAAATTTTTAATACCAAAATTATAGTATGAAAAACCAATTATAAAGTAATGAAAAATTAAAAATATTAATAATAAAAATTTATTTATTTTTTTAAAAAATTAATTAAATTAAATCATGAATCTTATTGTATAATTATGAATTGTATATACAAGTAAACTACAATTTTTACTTTATAATTTCTATTCTACATCTCAATCTTCATTAAATAAAGCAATTGATAATACCAACGCAATAGCTTGAGTTCGTTTTTTAATTTGTTCTGGTTGAAGTTCTTCTTTATCACTTAATTTTAAACTCATAAGTGCTTCTTTAAATACATCTTCATTAACATCAATTTTATTAGATTTTAACTTTTCATTTATTTTTGTGAATTCATTGTAAAGTTTTGTTATTTGTTCCTCATTTAATCCTTTGTATAATCAAAGATTTTGAATGATAGGTGCAT
Organism: Ureaplasma parvum serovar 3 str. ATCC 27815; assembly: GCF_000019345.1. NCBI lineage: Bacteria > Bacillati > Mycoplasmatota > Mycoplasmoidales > Mycoplasmoidaceae > Ureaplasma > Ureaplasma parvum. Next base: position 653,735 of record NC_010503.1, read on the forward strand.
TTTTATAACGTTGTTTTTTATCTTTAAATTCTTTATTATTAAGAGCTGAGTTGTATTCTTTAGTAAGTGGTATTAAATTACCAATATTATTTTTAACAATATTAAATCTTTCATCTTTTAATGATTGTGAATACATGTGTTCAATTGTTAAATCTGCTTTTTCATTATCAGCATTACTTGGTGGATAAAAAAATACTTTTGTATCCTTATTTTTATTTATTTGCGTATCATCAAGAAAAAAAGTTAAATAAGTTTCAAATCTAATTAAATAAGCCAAATGAATATCACTAACCTTTTCATCAAGCATTTTGTTATAAAAATTTTTAATATTTTTTATTTCCATTTGATTATTGCTATTAAAAACATCTAAAAATTTTTTTGATAAATTAATATTTTTAATGGAATTTATATTGTTTTTGTTAATATCATTATCAATTAACTTAATTAATTTAATAACACTATTTAAAATACTTTGACCACGAGTATTTAATAAAACATTTCTCAATGAAAAATTAGCAATCACGCTAACATATTCTTCAATATTAATTCTTAATTTGCTTTTATCAAAATTACCATTGTTATCAAAATCATACAATACATCCTCAGTAAATATTTTCTCTAATAAATAAACTAATAAAGGAATATAATTCTTTTTCTTTTTGTTCGTTAAGATTAGTAAATAATCACTAATTAAATAAAAATTACAATTATTGTTTGTGAATTTATCTTTGATTGTTAAGTCATTGTAAATATCTATATATTTACTAAAATATTTCAAACACGCTTTTCAATTATTTTTTAAAGTAAATTTTTTATTAATAATTTCAATAATAAAAAATCAACTTTTATTATAATATTCATCATCTTTATCGTTTTTTTCAAATCTTTTTAAATCCTCATCTTTACAAAGATTTAAAGCACTTAATGAATCAACAAATTCGTTAAAACGTTTTACTTCAATAATATTTTCATCTTTTTTTAATAAAAATTTTTTCGTTATTAAATCATTATATTTCTGTTGGAATTCTTCTTTATTTTTAAAAATTGATTCTTTAAAATTTTCATATCAACAAAACTTATTTTTTAACAATTCAATAGCGTTAAGTTTTTTAGCATTAGTATTTAATGATTCAAAAGTTTTAAATTCATCAACATTTTTTAAAATAACTAAATTGAGGATTAAATTATTAAATAAGGCGTTAGCAAAATTCGCTCATTCTTTAAATTCTTTTGGTTTTTCTTCAAATCATTCAACAATATCTTTTAGATTCATAAAAATATGATTGTTTTTATTATCTAATTCATCATTAGATAATATTTGTTTTAAAGCTTCATAGTCAGGATTGCCACCAATACGACTAAAGCGATCAATTATAAACTCTCTGTTAAAAAAGATATCTTTTAAATGACTTAGTTGCTTTATTTGTTCGTTTGTAAATTTTGTTATTTCTTCTCTGTTGTTATACAAGAAAATAATAAATGCTTTTGTAATTAAAAATAAGGTTGTTAATCGTTGTTGACCATCAATAATTTGAATATTATCAATAGATTCTTCTTTAACTAAGACACTAATGATACTACCTAAAAAATGGTTTTCATTATTTTGTTTGTTACTAATATCATTAATATCTTCTAGCAATTTTTCAATATTATCAATTGTTCAAACATAATTACGTTGAAAAACTGGAATACTCATTTTAATTGTTTCATTCTTGTTTAAAAATTTAATCAATCATACTAAATTAAAAATATAAGCATCACCATTATCTGAAGCCAACTTCTTTGTACCATCTAATTTAGTCACTTCAATAGAATTGTCATTTGAAATTAATGGTAATTTTCAATTAGTAACTAATTCACACGAATCACTATATTCTTCAAAATTAAATTTTTTATTATCTTTTTCTTGTTGAGTTTTCGCTGTTCTTAAAAAATCTGGTTTATTTTTAGTTTTATTTATATTAGTTTGATTGTTTGGATTTGCTTTATTTTCATCATTAGTTTTTGCTCAATAGTTTTCAAATTTGGTAATTAATTCATTAGAAATTATTTGATCTTTAAAATAATTTTCAACAAATTCTTTATATTGTTTAAAATGCTTAAAATTGCTATCATTTTGCTTAGGTTCATAGTAGTATTCAAATAATTCTTTTTTAGTTAAATAATCATTGTGTTTTTTATAATGTAGTAATGATAAGAAAATAGTTAAAACAAAATCTTTATTTTTTTGATCTATTGTTTCATTTTGAAAAAAATCATTTAAATCTAAATTTCTTAAAAATTTATTAACAAAAACATTTGTGATGTGTTTATTGATGCTTTTTTCGGTGTTATCTGATACATTAAAAGTAAATATATAATCTTTAAGAGTGTCATTTTTGTATGTATTAATTGTTTTATTTTTATCACTATCTACAATAATTTGTAAATAATAAAGAACACGTATTAATTCATAAGATGAACGTTTAAAACTAAATTCAACTTTTTTTTGATTTTTATCATTAATTAAAATTTTTCATTCTTGATCATTAGTATCAAGGTGTAATTTCTCATTCGAAAAAATCTTTTTAACATTATTTTCATTGCAGATCAAATATTTAATAAATGTATTAATACTTGTACTTATTTTTCAAAACTTTAATTTAGCCATAAATTATTTATTAAATCTTTCTTGAATTAATTTCATTAAATAAACCATTACATCAACAACAATTGAATTTCCAGCTTGTTGATACATTTTAGCTTTTGATATTCCCTTAGCTTGAATCGCTTCAAAATCTTTTTCATTAAAGCCCATTAATAGATAGGCTTCACGATTTGTTAATAAACGAAAGTTTGCTTTTTTAGGTAAATTATTGTGATCTTTTTCACGATAATCATCACCTAAAATCGTATTTTTTAAATTGATATAACCACCATTAGGAAAACGATCTTGACGTGTTGTAATTGTTGAAGTACAATAACAATTAGGATTTAATAAATCATATTTTGGAATGACATATTTTATTCTTGAAAATGTGCGATTTGGTTGAGCTAAATATGCTTCTTGATAATATTTTTCAATTTTATAATTAGTTTTTAAAACATCCTTTAATTGTTTTTGTTTTCCATCAAAAATAGGTGCTTCTAAATCTAAAATATTTCCATTACTATCAATTAATCCATCATAGTTTAGAATCGAAATTGCATATACTCGTTTACGACGTTGTGCTGACCCATAATCAAGAGCGTTTAATTGAAAAGTACATGTACTATAACCTAATTGTTTTAAAGATTTGGTTCACATATCATAATCTAGCTTATGTTGTTTAGATAACATGTTATTAACGTTTTCTAATAAAAGAAATTGTGGTAATTGATTTAATTTTTGCAAATCGAATAAAATGCGTTCAATTTCTCATAGTAATCCAGAACGTGTACCGGATCCTTTTTTCATTCCAAAAGCTTTTTTACTAAAGCTTCCAGCTGTTGATAAGTCTTGACAAGGGAATGAATAAGTAAGTAAATCTATCCCTTTGTTCCCAACACTTTTTATTAACTGCTCACCAGTCACACTTAAAATACTTCCTAAATTATTAGAATTAAGATATGCATCATATAATTCACGTTTAATATTTTCGCTAAAAGAACTAATTTTTTTACGAATTGGGTCTTTACCATTTGATGAGTGATTAAATTTTTCTAAATAATTATCAATTCTATTAATATCAATATTTAAATTAATTTTTTTATGTGGATAATGAATTGTGTTATAAGAAATATTTGCATAAATATCTCATTCGCTTGTAGCAACAATTTTGTAGTCAAAGCCAAATTGTTTTTTTACAATTTCTAAAGCACGATGTTGTGCTCCAATTCCAGAAAAAGTTTCAAATACTCTTAAAACCTTAGTTTTATCTATGTTTTAACATTGAAATTATTTAAAAATGCTAAAATTAAATAATAATTGATGTTTTTGTATTAATTTCGTACGAATAAATTATTTAGAACAAAATGTGGACATTTATGAGCAAAAATAAAGCAGATAAAACTAAGGTTTTCTCTATTTTTTTGTAATTTAAATTAATATAATTTTAAAAATCCTATTGTTTTTTATATATTTATAATTTTTACATATGAAAAAATTTATAAATTATTTAAAAAATGTAAAAGGATATAGTGATGGTACAATTGCTATTTATCAAAAATATGTTAAAGTACTAATTGATAATAATTTAGATTATTTAAAAGCTATTAAAAAATATGAACATAACGCTAATGTTACTAAGCGCGTTGTTTTAAGTGCTTTTAAAGCATATTTAAAATTTATTAATCATAAAGATGCTATATTGATTGTTATGCCTAAAAAAGAAATTAAAGTAAAAGAATTTTTGACTTGAGATAATTTTTTAAAAATTATTAATAATATTAATCAAGCTACCTTTTTAGGTTTTCAGAAATATTTAATTTTAAGAATTTTATTTGAAACAGGCATTCGATCTTGTGAATTATTAAAACTAGAAATTAAAGATATTTATGAAAATAAGTTAAAAATTCATGGCAAAGGCAAAAAAGAACGCTTTGTTTATTTATCAAACGATTTACAAAATAATATTAAAAAATATATTGGTCAAATTAAAACAAAATATTTATTTAATTTTAGTTATAAAAATTTGTATCAAAAAGTTACTAGAATTAAAACTAATATTAGGCTAACGCCTCATATTTTACGTCGTAGTTTTGCTAACCATTGCATTAATAATGGTATTAATATTTATGATTTATCATTAGTTATGGGTCATAACAATATTAATTCAACAAGTTTATATTTAAATAAGGAAAGTAAATTAGTAGAATTAGATCATCTTTTTGATAATAAAAAAGTTAATTAATTTTATAAATATATAAAATAAAAAATCTACTTCAGTTTTGCACTAAAGTAGATAATATAATTCAATTCTAAATACCAACAAAAAACTAAATTAAAAATAAACTTTTTTTAGTTTTTGTTAATTAATGTCTTAAAGACCTAAATAATTTTTTAAAAAATCTAAAATATCTTCAGCTTTAATTTTTAGTTCTTGATAAAAATCTCGTTTTTGATCTTTGCTAAAATCATATAAATCAATATATACTTTAAATTTAGGTTCTGTTCCAGATAATCTAAATTTGATTGTTGAGTATTCGTCTAATTTTCATTCAAGATAAGATCCTTGTTCATGAAAAATAATGTTATGAATGGTGTATTGGGTTACTGTTTTAAATTCAAAATTTCTTAAGTTATTTAAAATAATAAGTGCTTTTTGTTTTCAGTTATCACCATCAATAACAAACTGAGTAGTTTTACTATATCAATTCCCATACTTAGCAAAAATCTCTTTTTTTAAAACGGTAAATAAATCAAGTTTTTGTTCATAATAATAATTAATCATTTCTAACAAAATAGACGCAGTTTGATATGAATCTTTATCATTATTAATATCAGATGGTAATGAACCAATTGCTTCTTCAAAACCAACAACCAAATTATGTGTTTTTTTACGATTGGCAATTAAATTACCATGATTTTTAAAACCTACATCTACATATAAAACATCACAATCAAAATTTTTAGCAAATAATTCTGGATAGCGTGTTGAAATAAATGTTGAAATAATATATGTAGGTTTAGTAAATTTTTTATGTTCTAATAAATAATGCGCAATTAAAACACCTGTTTGATTACCAGTCAAAAATTTTCAATAATTTTCATGACGTACAGCAATGGCCATTCGATCTCCATCAGGATCAGATGCAATCATTATTTCTGCGTTTGTATTGTCTGCATATTCAACACTTAAATCAAATGAACATTGTTCTTCTGGATTAGAACTTGGGTCATCATTAAAATTAGGATCTTCAAAATTTTGTTCGCTAACGCTAACCATATCATAACCAAGTGATTCTAAAAAAGGAATCATGTCCTTTGTTGTTGTTCCATGATGACCACTAAAAACAATTTTGAAGGGTTTTTTAATATTAGGATCAGTATTAATTAGTTGTGCTTTAACTGCATCAAAATAACTTTGAATTTGTTCTTTTGTTAAAAATCTAATATTATCTTGTTTAAATTCAAAGTTAAAATCCAATGCTTCTGTATATGATGGCATTAAAGATTCAATGAGATTAGTATCATCAACTAATGGCTGAGCACCATTAGCATTATAAACTTTAAAACCATTATAATTTTTAGGATTATGAGAAGCGGTGATCATAATTCCAGCTCCTGCTTGTAATTGATTAATTAAAAATGAAGTAATTGGAGTTGATAACATCCCATAATCTTCATTAATATAAACAGTATAATCAAAACTACTAAAAATTTCAGCAACTAGTTTCAAATTTTCACGTGAGCCAAAGCGGTTGTCTCGGCCAATAACAATAATTTTATTAAAATTCTTTTTCGTTTCTAAATATTCAATAAAACCTAATGTCAATTGAGTATAAGTTATTGCATTTAAATAACGAGTTCCTTCTTCATAAATACAACGTACACCTGATGTACCGAATTTAAATCGATAATTTTCATCAAAAATATGATCAATTTCTTTTTGAGTTTTATTCTTATATTCTTCTTTAATTACTTGAGGAATTTTTGGTGAATTTAATCAACAATTAAAAATTTTATTTGTATTTTCCATAATTTTATCTCCTTTCTTATTTTATAATGAATAACTATAGAGATATATTTGGATCTCATCCAAATGGTAATAATTGTTCAACATTATATTCTTTATAAGTACCATCATTGTTAAAAACGACGATTTTTGCATCCTTTTTAAAAAATTCAAAAATCACTTGACGACATGCACCACAAGGACTCGCAATATCACCATTATTTTTTGTAATTATATAAACTGTTTTAAATGTTTTTGCACCATTTGCAATTGCATTAAAGATTGCATTTCTTTCAGCACAAGAAGTTAATCCAAATGATCCATTTTCAACATTCACACCAGAGATAAATCCTAAATCAGTATCAACATAAGCAGCAACTGGATAATTTGAATAAGGACTATAACTTTTTTTTAATAACTCTAATAATCCCATATAAATATCATTATATTTCATACTTCAATAACTCCAAATGTTACAAATATCTAACACTATATTATAACATTTTGAAAAAAGTTATAACCTTTTAATAAATGATAAGAGTAAAAAAACCATCATTATTGATGGTTTTTATTTTAAATGGCAAGGGTAACAGGACTCGAACCCGCAACACGCAGATTTGGAGTCTGCTGTTCTACCAATTGAACTATACCCTTTTTTTGTAGTTTATTTATATGCTAACCTTGTTAAAACCAGGGCTTGTCCGTCTTTTACTACAATTGTATCTTCAATTCTTACACCACCAACATTTGGGATATAAATTCCTGGTTCAACAGTAACAACTGCATTTAATGGCAATTTATTAGGATTACCAGCATTAGTATTTGGTAATTCATGTACTTGTAAACCTACACCATGACCTGTTCCATGTGTGAAATAGCCCTTAAATTTAGAATTATCAACAATGTCGCGACATACTTTATCAACTTCTTGACCTGTTACTTTTGTACTCAATAGATTAATCCCTGCTGTTTGAGATTCAAGAACTTTATCATAAATTTCTTGCATTTGTGGATTTGCTTTATTTCCAACAATAAAAGATCTTGTAATATCAGAACAATAACCTTTATAAGTACAACCAATGTCAACAGTTACCATATCTCCATCTTCAATTACACGATTTCCTGGATGATGATGTGGTGATCCGCCATTTGGACCTGAAGCAATAATTGGATCAAATGAATTTAATTCTCCACCTAATTCTAACATATGTTTTGAAACTAATGTTGCAATTTCAAGTTCTGTTCGACCAATAATATCTTGTTCTCGAATTCAATTACATGTTAAAGCTGCAATATCAGCAGCTTTTTGTAAATATTCAAGTTCTTTTTCAGTTTTAATAGCACGTAATGTAGCTGATGTAAAAGGAGTAGTATTTTTTACTAATTTTTTTAACATTTCATGAACATCTAATGTTACATAATCAGCTTCAACTAATGCATTAGTAATATTTAATTCAACCATTGCGTCTTTTAGTAGATCAAAAGTTGATTTTTGTGGTGTGCGAGCTAATAAAATTACCTTTGCGTTTTTTACAGTTTCAGACGCTGCTGTATAATAACGAGCATCCACTAGATAAATTGCTTTACCATCTTTATTAATAAACACAAAACCATCACTTGAAGCAAATTCTAAAAATCAATAACGGTTATAATTAGAAAATAAAATCATACCGTCAGCGCCTTGTGCTTCATGTTCTTTAATTGTTTTTAAAACTTGTTGTAATTTGAAATCACTCATAATTTAATACCTATTTTTTCTTAATTTCAACGTGAGTTGTTACTTTTCGACATTTAGGACAAAATTTATTTAAAGAAAGTCTGTCTGGATTATTTTTTGCATTTTTTGTAGTAATGTAATTAATACTTTTACTCTCATTACATTGTAATCTAACGCCTCGTTTAATCGCCATTATGTAGTCACCTCTTCGAACAATAATCTATTAATTATATTAAAAATAAAGCTATTTAACTTATTTTTTTAATCTAATCTTGTTTTCTAACATATTTATAAAATCTGTAATAGAAACTGTTGTCGTTTTTTCACTACCATAGCAACGGTAAGTAACCATTTTGTTGTTTTTAATTTCTTCATCACCAATAACAATTTGATAAGGGATTTTTTGAATTTGAGCTTCACGAATTTTTTTTGATAAACGCTCATTACGTAAATCTACATTACTACGAATTAAATGCTTTCTTAACTTAATATTTAGCTCCTTTACATAATCAGTATGTAAATTTTCATTAACAGGAATGATAACTACTTGAATAGGTGATAATCAAAGCGGTAAAATACCTTTAGTTTGTTCTAATAAAATTGCTAATAAACGTTCATAAGTTCCAATAATACCAATATGAATCATTACCGGTACGCTTTGTTCATTACTTTCATTAATATAAGTTAAATTAAAACGGTTTGGTAATAAAAAATCTAATTGGATAGTTGAAACTGTAATAATTCGATTTAAAACAGTTTTAACCTGAAAATCGATTTTTGGACCATAAAATGCCGCTTCTCCTACCATCTCCTTATAAGGAATATTGTGATCTTTTAACATTTTACGTAACACATTTTGTGATTGTTCTCACATTTGAGGATCATCATAATATTTTTCTTTATCATTAGGATCATTTAAAGATAAATGAATTTCAAATGTTTTAATACCCAATCCTTCTTGAGCTTCTTGAATCATTTTAAAAGCATTAATAACTTCATGTTCAATTTGATCAAAGCGACAAAAAACATGACAATCTTCTAAAATCATCTCACGAACCCGCTCAAAGCCTGTTAATCCACCTGATGATTCATAACGATGTAAAATTGAATGTTCACTTAAACGAATTGGTAAACTTCGATATGAACGAAGTTCATTAGAGTAAACTAATGTATGATGAGGACATGTCATTGGACGAAGTACTAAGATTTCATTATCAATTTGTACTGGTGAAAAAATATTATCTTTATAATGATCTCAGTGTCCACTCGTTTTATATAAATCTATACTACCTAATATAGGCGTAATAACAGTATCAAAATTAAATTGAAATTCAACTTCATTAATAAACTTTTGTACCTGATTTTTAATAATGGTTCCATTAGGTAATCAAATTGGTAATCCTTGGCCTGCTAGATTATTAAAAGTAAATAAGTTTAAATCTTTACCAATTTTACGATGATCACGTTCTTTTCGTTCTTGTAAATCTTTTAAATAAGCGTCTAATTGATCTTGATCACTAAAAGCAACCCCATAAATACGAATTAATTGATCATTATTTGCATCACCTCGTCAATATGAACCTGCAATATTTAATAATTTAATTGCCTTGATCTCTTTTGTGTTTTGTACATGCGGGCCTTTACATAAGTCAAACCATTTACCTGAGTGATAAATTGAAAGTGAATTATTTTTATTTTGTTCAATAATATCTAATTTATATTTATTGTGTTTAAACAATTCCTTTGCTTTTTCATAAGTAACTTGTTCATAATCAAACGTTAAAGCTTGAGTAGTAATTTTCTTCATTTCTTTTTCAATTTTTAATAAATCTAAAGGGGTAATTGAGGTATTTGGATCATTTAGATTAAAATCATAATAAAACCCCTCATCAATCGTTGGCCCAATCGCAAGGCTTAAGTTAGGATAAAATTTTGTTAGTGCCATTGCTAAAAGATGTGCAGCACTGTGATTTAGTTTTTGATCAAACTTATACATAAATACCTCGATAAAATATTTTTGATATTATTTTTATTTACTAAGTATATTATATAACGTTATATTAATATAATAATTCTATAAAATCCATATTTTGCTAAAATATAATTTGTTTTAAACCTATATTAAAATAATTAAGTAAGGACAAGGTTATGAAAAAATCATTTTTAATCATGACAGATTCATCAACGACTTTAGATCGTGAATGAGCTAAAAATAATGATGTTATGATTCTGCCGCTTTCTATTTTACGAAGTGATCATACTTTAATTGTAGATGATGGTATAGAATCAAAGCCAGAGCGAATTTATGAAGACATTGATAATGGATACACCTTTCAAACAAGTTGTACACCATATGGTGTTTTAATTGAAGCTATTGAACAAAAACTACAAGAATATGAAAAAATTATTTTTATTGGCATCTCTAGTGGATTTAGTAGTCAATTCAATAATGCAAAAAATTTAGAGAAAGAATATCAAGACAAATTATTTGTTGTAGACACAGAAGACTTTGGCTATTCCTTAGAACATCTAGTTTACAAAATTAAAGCAATGTTAAGCAATAATATTAGTTTTGGTGATATTTTAAAAATGATTAACAAACACCATGATTATACAAGTAGTTTTTTAGCATGTGAAAATATTACTGGCCTTGTTCGTTCTGGTCGAATCCCTAAAATCATTGGTACTATGTTAAAATTAAGTAAAGTAACACCCATAATTAAAGCTGAATGAAAAAATCACCGTGCGGGAATGGCATTAAATATTCGTTCTGCACCCCATAAAATTCTTGAAAATATTAACCATGTTTTTGATAATCAACTAAATAATCATACAATTGAAAAAGTATGTATTCTACAAGCGGGATTATCAAGTGAAAGAATTGATGAACTAAAAAATGATGTAATTAACCATTTTCATGTTGATAAGGAAAAGATTGTAATTAGATCTGGTCCTCCAATCTTTTTAGTATATGTTTGAAAAGGAGCATTAGGTATTCAAGTGATAGCTAATATTCCAAAAAAACATGTTGAAAAAAAACATTAATAATAGACTTTATACAAATATAATCCACAAGCGGGTGCTAATTTAATACTAGCACCCTTTTTGGGGTATATTAATAATTCATGAATTTTTGCTAAACTTATTTTATTAAAAGCATAATCTAAACAAGAAGCAACGATCATACGAACCATGTTTTTTAAAAAACCATTTGCATTAATATAAATTATTAAGTGTGTATCTCTTTTGATTTTAACTCAATTAATGCGACGTATTGTCATTGTTAATTCACTAGTTGAAAACGATTTAAAATCATGTTCGCCAACAAACAATTCTAATGCTTCTAATATTTTTTGATCATTAATTTTTTGATTAACAAAAAGTTCATAATTATTTCTAAACAAATCAAATTCATAATCATTAATGACATATTGATATGTTTTAGAAGTAGCATTATATTGAGCATGAAATGAATCATCAACCTTTTGCACTTCTAAAATTTGAATATCAGAACTAGTTCGTGAGCAAAGTGCTTGATAAATAATGTGCGAATCATATTTTAACGCACTATGTTTAACACTAAAGGTTTGCTCGTAAGCGTGTACACCTTTATCAGTACGTCCTGAACCAATAATCCTGATATTATTAATTTTAAAAATTGATTTAAAAATTTCTTCTAAATCCCCTTGAACCGTTCTTTTTTGTGGTTGTCTAGCTCATCCATAAAATAAACTACCATCATAACGAAGACTAATTTTATAATTCATAATTATTAATTCCTATTCCAATAAATAAAAAATAACCTGTTTAACAAGTTATTTCATCAAATTACTTAGCAAACAATGCACTTGCTTCAAATACACCAAATGGAGTGAAATAAAATTTAATCACGGCCAATGATATTAAAAATCCAACGAGAATACACAAAATTCCAAATAAAGCATAATCTGCTAGGTTTAATGGAAAAGTACGATAACGTGTTCGTGCATAACGAGGGTTATAAGAACGTGCTTCCATAGCATTTGCTAAATCTTCTGCTTTTTTAAAAGCAATTGAAAATAATGGTACAACTAGTGAAATTAATGATTTTAATTTTTGAATAGGTCCGCCATTATTAAAATCAACACCACGTGAAGCTTGTGCATTTAATATTCTTTTTGATTCATCTAATAATGACGGAATAAAACGTAATGCAATTGAAATCATCATTGAAGCCTCAGCAACAGGCAATCGTAAAATTTTAAAAGGACTTAACAAATCTTCCAAACCATTTGTCAATTCAATAGATGAAGTCGTAGCTGTTAGAATTGATGATAAGGTTATCATTAAAAAAATTTTTATTGATATATAAACAGCTAATTGAATAGCAATAGGACTTAAAGCGAAAGGACTTCGTGTATAAAATAAAGCGGTTTGAGCCTTACCTAATTGATCACCTACACCTGACAAAATTAAACCTTGATATTTAATACCATTGATCTTTCATAAATTCGTTGACATATAATATGATAAATGACTTAATGGCACTTCAAGTTTTCCAGATTTTAAGGTACTATTACCATAAATTGGATAAAAATTATTCAATCGAACATCTTGGTTTAACGCATTAAAAGTACTTTCTAATTTTTTAACAGTTACGTTATTTTCATTTAAAAATTTAGCAACATTATAATCGGGTTTATCAATTAGTTTTTTAATAATCTCAGGACTAATATAATTTTTAATTTCTCCACCTCAAATATTCGAAACTAAATTTTGGGGATGAGTTGATGAAATATCATTATAAAATAAATTAAATGATAAATTTCTATTAATAGGACCATTAATTCAACTATTATTACCTAAAATTACTTTAGCTTGATCTGTGACATTATAAATAGCAATAGGATCTTTATATGTCATTCAATTAATAAGTAGTAGGATAATGAACAACATAACGACGGATTTAAAAACATTTCATAAAGTACGCTTAGGTAATTTAGCTACAAAAAAGACGATTAAAATAAAAATTCCAATAATCATTTGCGCAAAAAAGCCAAGTGGTAAAAAAATCATAGCAATTAATAAAATAAAAGAAATAAATTTAATTGCTGGATTTAAACGATGAATTGGTGAACGTCGAAACACATAAGCATTAGCACTCATTTATTTTTCTCCTTTTTTAAATTCGATGATAGCATCTGCTAACTCTTCAATTGTGCGTGGTTGTTTTTGTTTTAGAATTTCATATTTAAGATCTTTTTTAATCAATTCATTAATAACTGCAATTACACGAGGAACTTGAATTGAAGTTGAATTAATAATGTGTTGATCAAAAAAAATTTCATAAGGTGTCCCTGTTTTAATAATTTCACCTTCATCCATTACAATCACTTCATCAGCAACTTCAAGCACATGTTCCATAGTATGGGTAATAACAAAAACTGTTTTATTATTTGCTTTCGCATCTAAAATAATTTGCATCATTTCGTGTTCACCTGCAGGATCTAAACCAGCTGTTGGTTCATCAAAAACTAAAATATCATTTTGGATTGCTAAAATTCCAGCAATTGCTACTCGGCGTTTTTGGCCTCCAGATAATCCAAAAGGTGAGCGTTCTAAATAATCATCTCCTAAACCTAATTTATTTAAATAAAATTTAGCTCGTTTTTTAGCTTCGCTTTTTTTTACACCTAAATTAACTGGACCAAACATGATGTCTTTTTCAATAGTATCCTTAAACAATTGGTATTCAGGGAATTGGAATACAAAACCAACACGTCTACGTAATTCTTTAAACCGCTTTATTTTTTTTGATAAATGATAGTTCGTCTTAATTTCTTTTTTAATAAATTCAAAACGTTGTAACTCTTCATAATTCATCTTATCATTAATTTCTAATATAACATTTTTATCAACACGAACTACTGCTATTTTAGTGTTTTCTCTTACATAAGGATTTGTAATTAATTCATGATTATTTTTTGTTTTAATAAATTTTAAACTAATTGGTTTTTGTTTAAAATTTGCTTCAAACAAAATCCGTGCTTGTTGAATATTAACTTCATTAGAAAATAAAACTAGAAAGGTCCATTGATCTAGTTGATTCCGTCATAATAAATTAATAATTTTTTTATCATATGAATCAATCACTCCTAATAATTGGCGTTCAAAATCAAAATGATCACCAGAAACAATATCACCGACTTGAACGAAACCATAACGCGAGATCATTAATCCATTAAAATGAGTAACTAGCGTAGATTTACCAGAACCAGAATTTCCAATAATAAAATAGATTTTATTTTTTTTAAAATCATACGAAATATTATTTAATGCGACTAATTGATTTTCTTGTTTTTCATCATAAACAGCATATAAATTTTTTACACGAACACTAATATCATTAGATATTGGTCGTGGTACTTTAAGTTTTCTTTTGAAAAAATAATCCATTAATTTTTGCATATTTTTTCAATTAACTCCTCATTATTCAAAGTTAAATCAATTTTTAACCCCTTTTCCTTTAAGGTTTTTGCTAATTTTAATGTAAATGGAATATCTAATTGCATTTTTAATAAACGTTCTTCATTAGCAAAAATTTCTTGTGGTGTACCTATATATTGAACTTCGCCATTTGACATGACAATAACTTTATCAGCTTTAACTACTTCTTCCATATCATGAGTAATAGAAATAATTGTTTTTTTTGCAACATCACGCAATGAAACCATTAATTCTTTTAATTCATTTTTTCCTTTGGGATCTAACATACTTGTGGATTCATCAAAAATAATCACTTTAGGATTAATTGCTAAAACAGAAGCAATTGCAACTCTTTGTTTTTGACCGCCAGATAGTTCAAGTGATTCTTTTTTTAATAGATCTTCAATTCCCGTTGCAACAGCTGCATCATTAATAATATCTCACATTTTATTTGGCGGAACCTTACGATTTTCTAAACCAAAAGCAATATCATCTTCAGCCGTAATACCTACAAATTGATTATCAGGATTCTGAAAAACAATTCCGATATTATTTCGCAAATATTTTAAATTAGCAGCACTTATCTCAATTCCAAAAAGTTTAATTACACCGCTTTTAGGTTTTAATAATCCTGTTAAAACCTTAGATATCGTTGATTTTCCAGAACCATTATGACCAATAACACAAACATATTCATTGTCATTAATTGTAAATGAAACATTTTTTAAAATCATTCGTTCTTCTGTATAAGCAAAATAAACATTTTCAAATTCAATGGCAACACTTGAATCATTAATAATCTTATCTAATGATGAAATTTGATAATTATGAGTATTTTTATCATTATGACTCATTTAATCAACTCCTTAAAGAAGATATTTATATATTATATTATGTTTTTTAATAAAACATATATAAAGGCAATTAAAAATAGGTAAATAAAAGGTGTTAGATAACTAACACCTTTCACATGTTTTATTATAAATAAAAAATTTAATTATTATTAATAACAACTTTTATTCCAGGACCCATTGTAGGTGAAACAGCAATATTTTGAATATATTGACCCTTTACAGTCGCTGGTTTTTTTGATTTAATTAAGTTTAATAATGCATTAGCATTTTCTTCAATTTTAGTTGTTTCAAATGAAACACGACCAATACTCATATGGATATTTCCATAAGTATCTGTACGGTATTCAATTCGACCTCTTTTAAATTCTTCTACAGCTTTTAGAACATCATTTGTAACTGTTCCAATTTTTGGATTAGGCATTAGTCCACGAGGCCCCAATACTTTTCCTAATTTAGCTAATAATGGCATCATTTTTTGGTTAGTAATAATTACATCAATTTGGTTTAACATCTTTTCAATATTTTGAATGTAATCTGCTCCACCAAAATAATCAGCACCAACTGAAGCAGCCTCTTCTTTGGTAATATCTTCACTTAAAACAAGAACTCGTACATTTTTACCATTACCGTTTGGCAATGAAATTGACCCACGTAATTGTTGTTCAACTTTAGTAGTATCTAAATTCAATTTAATAGCGATATTAATTGATCCATCAAATTTAGTAATTGACTTCTCTTGTGCTAATTTAATTGCATCAAATAATGGGTAAGCTTTTTGCTTATCAATTCCTTCATAAGCAGCAAATAATTTTTTAGAAATTTTAGCCATGATTAGTTACCTTTCTTTTCTTTATATGCACTTACGCCTTCAATTACAATTCCCATTTGTTTTGCAGAACCAGCAATCATTCTTAAAGCGGCTTCTTCATCATATGCTGTCATATCAATCAATTTATAACGAGCTATTTCTAAAGCTTGTTCTTTTGAAATTGTTGCAACAGTTTGCTTTTTAGGATCTTTGGCACCACTTTTGATTTTAGCAATATCTTTTAGTAAAAAAGTCACGGGAGTAGTTTTGATAACATAATCAAATGATTTATCTTTATAAGCTGTAATAATTACTGGGATAACCTTACCGTTTTGGTCTTTAGTTTTATCATTAAATGACTTAGTAAACTCAGCCATATTAATACCAACTGATGCTAATGCTGGACCAGGTTTAGCTTGTCCACCAATTAGATTTAACTTTGCGATTCTTGTAACTTCTTTCTTTTTAGGAGCCACACGCAACACCTCTTTCTACTTAATTTGTTAAGTTAAAATTTAAGATATTCGCTACGTGGTTTAACAAGTTTAAAACTCTTCCACATGCTAATAAATTGTGTAAGTAAGTTACTACACGTATCAAATTATACTATACAACTTACTTAAAATCAATTAAAATTTAAAATTACTATCACTTTATTAATACTTGGTTTTAATGGTGAAGGATGGTATAATAATAAAATTATACTGATTTAAATAAACACAAGTTGTACATTTGTTTTTAGTTTGGAGTTAATATGAAAAAAATGTTTCTATTAATGAAGAATATGATGCGTTTATTCTTTAAAAATAAAACTTTAGTAACTCAACTTTCAATTTTAATGATTGTTTCAACAGTTGTTATTGTTGCAACAACGATTACAGTACAACGTTTGCAAAAATCACAAAGCGATATTAAAAAAATTGGTTTACAAAGTGATTTTTTAATTGATACAAAAGAGCAAGATAATATTAATTTCAACGAAATTGACGTTAGCAACAATCTTGTAAAACATAATGAAAAATTAATTCAATTAGCAACTTTTAATCAAAATATTTTAAAAAATTCAAATAATTATTTACAACTAGTTGATAATGCATTTCATAATCATAACCTTTTTTGGCCAACTAATGTAAACAATCAAAAAATAGATGTACTAAATCTTGAAGGAAATATCGATTGAAATAAAATTAATCAATTAAAATTACAAACTGTTTTTTGATTTGAAAACAATAAAGAAAATAATCAAAATTTTGCTAACAATTATGATGATTTGGTTTATGAATATCATAATTCTAAAAATCAATTAGTAGGATTTCAAAATTTAGATGGTGGGCATATTTTATTTAAAACACCGGCGTTAAAATCAGCAAACGGTAATTATGAAACAACATTTAAAATTAATGCTGCAATTGTCCAAAAAAATAAACCATTTAAATCTTTTTTTAACTTTGATAAATATAAAGAATTAGGATTTAAGAATAAATCTTATTTTACAAATCCTGTATTAATTAAAAATATAGATCTTTATTCAAAACAAGTTGTTCAAACACTAAACGATCGTTCAAATCAATCAATTGATTTTAAAGACTATCAAAGCACATTTCAAGCCATTGTTGATACACTTGAAACTAACACGATAAATAAAGATTTTTATAGTGTGAATTTACATGTTGATTTTAACACACTATCAACAAAATACCTACTATTTGCTAATTATTTAAAAAATGAAGGTATTGATAAAAACCGTTATATAAATGAATTAAAAATCGATAACTATAAACAGAAGTATTTAGATTTATTTCAAAACCAAGTTTTAATTCCAAAAGAATTAATTGACGATCCAAAAAAAATAGAAGAAGTGCAAAAAATTATTGCAAAAGCCAAAGCCTTGTTAATTGCTAAAATTCGTGAAGAAACAAATATTTTTTATGAAAACTCACAAAAATCAGCTCTTGAAAATAAAAATAAGATTCGTGATTATGAGATGCAATTAAAACAAATAAATATTGCTCTACAAAATTCGAATTATTCTAATAACGAACTTATTCAATTAAAAAATGAACAAAAAGTATTAGCAGCAAATCTCGATCAAGCAAAATTTAAACACTTTTTATATAATGATTTAATTAAACAAGATTTCCGTTCGATTTTAAATAATTATAATATTTATTATCGCAAACATGAATCAGCAATTTATAATGATGTTAAAAGTGATTCAAATTTTATTGTCACAAATGCAAGCAATCCAACATATACACAAAACGGTTTAATTGCACCAAGAAATCAATGAATTGATAATATGGTGCAAATTAATGAAAAAAATAAAAATAGTCAAAATCCAAATAAAAAATTTAAGCGAATTTTTATTAATGATGATAATTCAAATAAAATTAATAACTTTTATGACCTTTATTCAAATTACATTAAAGTCATTCAAATTTTAAAAAATAGTTATGAAAAAGATCCAGATACTGATAAAGATTTACTAGTTGAAGAGCGTGATTATACTCCTTGAATTAATACATCACTAATTAATATATATCAACTTCCACAATTTTTTAATATCTTATTTAATCAATCTGAATGATTATTATCAATTCAATATCTAAAAGAAATGAGTGATTATAAAAAATATTTACTACAAATTTTTGAACCATATCAAGATAAAGAATGGATTTTTAATTTAAAACATAAAGATTGACAAGATGGCGAACAAGTGGTTGCTATTTATAAAAATGCAGATAGTAATAGCGACCAAAAAGAATATTATTTTAACGGCTATGTTAAAAATCAACGAGCTTATATTAATGTTAAATATAATAAAAATCTGCCAACACGTTTAAAATTAATTAATATTATTAAACAAAATCAAATAAATCAAAAAAACAATTTAGTTAATGTTTTAGATCAAGATTTAAATGATTATGCAAAGATTATTAATTTTAAAAAAGGTATTAAAGATATTAATACAAACCAGCAATCAGTTTATGATCAGTGAGCTTTAAATAATCCACAAGATTATGCTATGTTTAAAATTTGATTATCAAAAATCATTAAACGTTATTATTTTCTACGACTTCAGCAATCACCTTATGGATATACAATTCAAGCACAAAACGTTTTATCAAAAGCTTTGTTATTGCCGTTTACAATTAATATTATTAATCGTAGTTCAGATCTAGCATACGTAAGCACATCTTATATTAAAGCTAATCAAAGAACAACAAAAAATATAAATAATTATAAAGAAATTGGTAATTATGAAGATTTTTTACAAGCACTAAAACTTCCATATCGTATAATCGATGATCAACCAAACTATCGTGAAATTACTTTGCCAAACGGTCGTAAAAAAAGAATTGCTAAAGATTATTATAGTTGAATTAATTATGTTGTTAGCCCCGCTAATAAAATTGAAATTAACGGCCAATTCTTCTTTATTATTGGTGCTGTAGATAGTCCTGAATTTTTATTTCCAGCAATAAATGACTCAGACATCTTAATTAATAAACAAAAATCAACTGTTTTATATGTTAATGATTCAGGTTTTGCTAAACTTAAAACTATTTCAGCAAGCGTGCCAATTTTAGAGTATTACACACTAAAAGTTAATACTAATGATCTTAATTTATTACAAAAAAATAATGTTTATAATGAAATAAAATCAGAATTATTAGATTCTAAAAAAGGTAACATATATAAGAGAACTGATAAGGATAACCCTTATCCAATTTATGTTAAACGAACCTTTTTTTTAACACAATTGAGGAATTTAATTATTGCAATTGCACTTAGTTTGATTGTTTTAATCTTATTGTTAGGAATCTACTTTGTTACCTCAAGTATTAAAAATATGATTAATAAAAACAAAGTCATGTTCGGTGCTATGCAAGCTCAAGGCGTATCAAGATGACAAGTTTGATTTTCATTCGCTCCTTTTTATACAATTCCTTCTTTAATTGTTTTAATTATTGGTTATAGTATATCTTATGAAATTCAACCCTTAATTATGCGTTTATTTAGCTCATATTGATTAATTCCTATCCCAGACCAATTTGTTAGTGTTGGTTGAATTTTTGCTATTCCAATTGCTTTAACATTAATTTTAGGCTTTATTTGCTGGGTGTTAATTTATTATATTTTAAAACATTCAACCGCAGAGACAATGAAAGGCGATGCAGGTTTTAAAATCAATAAATTTATCATTAAAACAAAAGCAATCTTTTTAAAATTTGGTGCAATTCGAGTTTTAAAAGCTACTTATGTTGTTGCCAATTTAGCAAGAATGTTGATTTTATTAGTAATCGCTTCCTCTTTTTCTATTATTGCTTCTATTATTGCAACAACAAAAAATAATTTTAGTCAGTCAGCAAGTATTACTAATGCTAAACGTGAATATCAATATGCAGTTGATTTATATTCACCAACAGAACAGGGAGGATTTTATTACATTTCAAAGTTTGATGAAATGGGTGTTTCTAATGAATATGCTCCTTTAAAACAAATTGTTAAAAATGTTAAGATTGTAATTAAAATTAAAAATTTAGTTAATAAAAAAGTCAATGTTGTATATATCAATAATCAAACAAAGCAAAAAGTAATTATTGAAGCACTTATTAATGATAAGGGAATAATCACTTTTAAAACTAATCAGCTTGTTAAAGGTAGTTTTCAATTTGAAGGTATTTATGAACAAGAAACAAATAGAGTTTTAATTAATTCACAAAATTTAAATCCATCATTATTAAATATAGATAATCGAAAGATAGGCCATTTTATTTACTCTAATCAAAAACAATATATCTATTTACTAAAATCATACTTTAATGACAATGATGTAATTTTAGATTATGTTGATGCTAATAATCAACATACTTATTTAAAAGCAAAAACTCTAGGTCAATACTTGGTATTTGATCCTTCACAATTAAAACAAAAACAAAAATATCAATTAGTTAATGTTATAAACCATAAAGGAAATACATGAGTTGATTTAAATAATATAAGTAATGATTTAAAAAATTTGGATTATTCCAAAAATGGACGTTATTTATATGATTATTATGGAAGATTACCATATTTATACTTTAATCATTTACCACAAAATCTAATTAACCAAAAAGTTTATTTGACTTATACAATTAACCAAAATGATGAATTTCGAATTTATGGTATTGTTAATAAAGAAAAAGAAGTAGTTTTTGACTTAACAAAATTAAAAATTAATACCCAACAAAGTTATCAATTACGCGATATGCGAATCGCAAATAGTGATTTATTAATTTATGATAATAAACAACATGAATTTAATAATAATATTTTATATTTTGATAACAATTATTACGGTTTAAACAATAATAATCAAAAGCAAATTAATATTGATTACTTAACTCCTAATCGTAATCTTTATTTAACTTTAAAAGCAATGGGTAATGAATTTGTTAATAAGAAAAAAATACCTTTTATAATGACAAAAGCAATGGCTTCTTTAGTTGAACCTGATACTGCAATTTTAGATTATAATGAATTAGAAAAGGGTTATGTTTATCAAATTAGTACAGCAACACTAGAGGGTAGTGATACAAACTTATACTTAGATAACGTTAATTCTATTGATAAAACAAAAGATAATGGCTTACCTTATTCGTCTCTAAAATACAATAACGCAATGCGTGAAATTAAAAATTTAGGTACTGATCATCCAGTCTATGGCAAAATGTTATCAAATGTTTATTATCCATCAATTAGTACCCAACCTGAAATCTTACAAAATATTCGTTTTTTTGATAGTAAAGTAATTTCAAAAAGTTCTTTAGATGGAAATATTAGTGTTAAAGCAACGGATGTTAACATTGAATTTAACCCTTGAGTTTTTGCAAAAACTTTCTTACCTATCACAGCAATAGCTCGATCAGAACTAAATGAAAAACACTTATTAGATGAAGCATTTAAAACTTTTGGTTATGAAATTATTAATGGTAAAAAAATCAATAAATTATATGATGTTCCTAACTTTGAAGATAATGGTATTATTCATCAAATATCATTATGAACAAAAAATGGTTTACCACCTAAAAGTGAAAATGATGAAAATGCTTTCTTTATAAAACAAAATGGGCAATGGAAAATCAATGAAAAACCAGGCGTGTTAACAGAGCAGGGCGCCGCAGAATTCTTACCAGAATTTTTACGTTTAATTACTCAAATGTACACCTTCAAAACAACTCGTTATTTACAATATAAAGCCGGTTTAAAATTTGTTAATATTGAAGATGAAAAAGTACAACAACCATATACATACTTATTAGGTAAAATGCAAACAAAAACAAAAAGATTTGCTAATGAAATTAAAATATTGGGTATTAATTATGAAAAAAATAAATTTATTAATGGAAAACCAAGTCCTACTACTCAACTAAGTTTGATAAATGATCAGGGTGTTAATTTAATTGATCTAATTAAAAATGATGATCCTAATAATGAGATTCACAACATTATTATTAATAAAGTTGTCGCCCAAAAATATCATTTAAAGATTAATGATGTTTTTGAATATCAAATTAATAATCACATCAAACGTCTATCAAATAAATTTAATAACACACCAGAGAATTATAAAACTAAGTTTAAAGTTGTTGGGATTAATGATAGTTTAATGGATGAGCAATTAATTATTAATCAAAAAGTTGCAAATAAACTAATTGGTTTTGATGATTATCGCCGTCGGATTCAAATCGAAAATGGTTATCCAATCATTGAAGAACGCGAGTTCAATGGATTCTTTACAAAAGAAAAAGAACCTATTTTCTTTAATAATATGGCTTCATTTTATTCACCTACTGGACTATCACCAGCAATTGATTCATGACCACAAAATTTATTAGAAAATATTGGTGGTAATGTTCAAAGCATTAATATTTACTGAATTTTTTATTACAGTTGAGATTTAGCTAATTCGATTTTAAATGCTAGTTTCGATAAAAATAAAATTACTTGAGAACCTTTTTCAGAAATTAATTTAGATAAATTATTAAAGAAAATAGGAAAAATTTTTGGAAAAGAAGCTAATTTACCATCATTTAAAGCAGTTGATGCTAATATTGAAAACGAAATATTTGCTTCAGTAGTTGATAAAACATCATTTACATTATTATTAAATATCATTACTGCTATTATTCCATCACTTGTCATTATTATTATTCTAGTAGCTTCAACACTAGCTAATGAATCACGGCGTTTAATTGCTATTATGAAAGTATTAGGAATGCGTGATTTTAGAAATGTTAATAATTTTATGTTTATTTATCCAATCGTATGATTATTAAATATTCTTATTGCTACACCGCTTTCTTTTGGAATTATTCATATTTATAAATTAGCAATCTTTGCTGCTTTTAATATTGTTTTAGTAGCTTCTATCCCTTGATGAATCTTTGTAATTAGTTATGGTTTTGTCGGGATTGTATTATTATTTGCTTGATTACAAATGTTATATAAAACAAAAAAACTAAATTTACCAAAAGCTTTAAACCAATTTAATAATTAAAAAGACGGCCGTAAAGACCGTCTTTTTTTTAATGTTAATTGCTTGTTTTTATTTTTGTAAGATTTTTTTTAAAACATTAAAAGAAATGGTTGGATTCGCTTGTGCTTTAGTTAATTTCATTATTTCACCCATAAAAAATTTTTCAACACGGTCGGGGCGTTCATTGTATTGTAATAACATTTCTTGATTCTTAGCTAAAATTTGATGTCAAAGTTTAGTAATTTCATTTTCATTAGTAATTTGCTCAAAACCTAATTCCTTAATTAGAATTTGAGGATCTTTATTTGTCAAATAAATTTTTTCTAAAATTATTTTTGTTTGTTTTCCATTAATCAAAGTTTGATCAAATAATAAGATCATTCTAGCAATTTTTTGCAATAATTCTGGTGTAATTTCTTCAATGTTTTGCGTATTTTTATTAATTAGACCAATAAATTCCAAACATAATCATTTATAAACACTTAAAGGATTATTAACAATTTTGTCTACATATTTAAATGCTTTAAACAACGGTCCATCACTTAATAACTGTTCGATAGCAGAACTAACTAAACCTTTTTGTGCTAGTTGTTGACGCAAATCATTAATACTACATGATTTAGTTAAAAACATTTTTTTTACATAATCATCACTTAGATGAATTGGTGCAATATTTGCTTCACGAATATAGCGATAATTAATAGCATCATTTTTTGAACGCATAAAAACCGTTGTATTCGTATTATCATCAAAACGTCGTGTTTGTTGTTCAACATTCTGATTTAGTAAAATTAAATTTAATTGACGTCTTATCTCATAATCAATAGCTTTAGCAACATTTGAAATAGAATTAATATTTTTAATTTCTACTTTTGTGCCAAATTTTTTAGCCCCTTGAGGTCTAATTGAAACGTTTACATCAACACGTAATGATCCATCTTCCATTTTTGCATCTGATATATCATTAAACAATAAAATTTTTCGCAATTCTTCTAAAAATAAAACCGTCTCTTGTGCACTTCGTAAATCTGCTTCACTAACGATTTCAATTAAAGGTCATCCTGCACGGTTATAATCTAAATATATTTGATTACCTATATTAGTTTGTTTGGCTGTATCTTCTTCTAAATGAATTTGTTTGATACGTATTCGTTTTAAATTATTATATTCATCAATGATTTGAATATAACCATTCTGACCTATTGGAAAATAATTTTGTGTAATTTGATATCCTTTAGGTAAGTCTAAATAATAATAATGCTTACGATCAAAAGCAATAAATTGATGATTAGTACGCATGTGTAATGCATTTGCTAAAAAAAGTCCTTTATGAACAACTTCTTGATTAACAGTTGGTAATGTACCTGGCAATGCTAAATCAATTTCATTAATTAAAGTGTTAGGAATACTCTTATGCGATGTTGCTGCATTAGAAAACATTTTGGTTTTTGTATTAAGTGCAGTATGCACTTCAATACCAATAATAACTTCAAAATTTTGCATTATTATTTTTCCTCATTTCCTAGTAAATTATTGATTAAATAAGCGCCATTTAATAATTTATTATCATTTAAGTAATCTGCTCACAAATTTAAACCTAAATTTCCTAATTTAGTTGTTAAAAAGGGGATTACAATTGATGGAAAACCACCAAAATTAGCAATTTGCATTACATCTTCAACTAAATTAGTTGTGGGCTTTTGGTTGTTAACATCATCAATTGTTTCACTTATATCATGAACTGCTAAATTTAAAATTAAATCACAATTTTTAAATAAATTTTTAGCTTGATCAACTATTAATGTACGCATTTTTTTAGCAGCAACTAATAAAGTTTCAAACTGGCTTTCTTGAGTAACATAAGCACCTATCATAAAACGTTGTTTTAATTGTGTTCCTAAATATAAAGTTCGCGTTTTAATAATTAAATCCTCATAGTTATCATAATCAATATCATGTTTGCCAAAAGTGATGTTTGTAAAATTAGAGTATGAACTATAAGCCTCACTAAAAGCGATTAATTTATAAACTGGACTAATTGCCTTTAATAAATTAATATCATAATCAACATTAATTATTTCATGCTCATCATTTAATTTAACAATCAGATTAGTTAATTCTTGTTGATATTTTGATGCTAATAAATCAAAACTAGGTTTTAAAACACCAATCTTATATTTATTTTTTGTTTTTAGCATTGAAAGTGATTGTGTTTTAAAACTAAGACTTGTAAAATCTTTAAAATCTCGCTTAGCAAGAGCATTAAAAACAATTTGCGTATCAAAAATATTATTTGTAAAAATTCCAACATGATCAAGAGAAGGAGCAAAGGGGTAAACGCCATAACGCGAAATAAGACCATATGACGGTTTAAAACCAACAATACCCATAATTGAAGCGGGGCGACGAACAGAATCTCCTGTATCTGTAGCAATTGCAAAAGGTACAACGCCTTGTTGAACTAAAACAGCACTACCAGATGAAGAACCTCCGCTAACATGTTTTGGATTTAATGGATTAATTACAGGGCCAAATGCTGAATCAGTACCAGTGCCTCCTAAACCAAATTCATCTAAATTTGATTTATTTAACAAAATTGCTTGTTTTTGATCTAATAATGTTTTAACTGTCGCATCATATGGAGGATTGTAATTTTTTAAAAACAATGAACCACCTGTTGTAATAATATTCTTAGTTGAAATGTTGTCTTTTAAAGAATATGGAATTCCAAATAAATAATCAATTTCTAAATTATCACTACTAATCTTTTCATCTAAAAAAGCTGCTTGTTTCAATGCCTGTTCATAATTATTTGCTAAAGTTGCATTTAAATTTTTAATCTTTAAATCATGATCAATCGATTTTTTAATCAAATCATAAATTTTAACTTCACGTTTTTTAATTTGATTATGAAGCGCTAAAATAGTTTTATTTTTCATTTTTTAATACCCCATAATGATCGATTACTTTTAGGCAATTATTTAGAACTTCTTCGCTATTATTACCTACACAAGAATTAATTTCATCTTCTCGTAAAAAATTATCAAAGGATTTATTAATAATTTCAAAAGGTGTTATATTTTGTAAATTAAAAAGCTCAAAAACTTTAATTTCATTAAATAAATTATTTAAACGATTTTCAACCTGTTTAATTTCATCATCAGTTAATATAAACATGCATGATGACATTAATTTTTGTAAATTATAACTCATCTTAATTTCTCTTTTCTTTATTAGTCAACATGAATTGGAATATGTTTATCCTCAACAATATCATCTTCATAATCATAACGAATTAAAGGAACAACAATTTTAAAAATTGGATAAATAATCAATAAGTTTAAAACCACCATTGGAATAAATAAAACAGCACGAATTGATAATCATTGTGTATATTTTAGACTTGATAATTCAGCATCAAACGATGGCATCATTAGTACATTAACCACTGCTTCAGTTAGTAAAATTGTTACTAAAACAGGGGCAAATATAATGAATCAATTTGTTTTGGTTTTAGCTTTATTTTTTTTATTGAATCAATATTTTATCAATAAACTAAACCAAACAACGATAATTGATAATAAGAAAAAACCTAAAATAATGCCAATCATCAATGTTCGTGCAATTTTAATATCAAAACCAAATAATTGAATATTAAAACCCTTATCACCAATTCCTGGAGCAAAATATAAAAATAAGGCAATTCCTACACCAATTAAAATAGTTGCCATTGAACTATAAATTGCAAATGGTAAATCCTTTTTTTTGGAAGTAGTTAGAATAATTCGAATTAGTCCTCCAATTAATCCATAAGCCATAGCAGCAATTAAATAACCATAATGAAATACACCAGCAGTCATAGCCACAGATAATAAATCAGTCATTGCACCAATAAAAATACCTAAAATTGGACCAAATAATAAACCTCCAATTTTAATAAGAATCCCTTCTAAAGTAACACGTGTACCTGGTCAAGCACGAAAAATTACAGAAGCTGTGTTAGCTGATAAAACTGTTAATAATATAATCACTGCAACAGAAATCGAAATCACCATAGCAATATTTGAAATCCCTTTAACCGAAGTTTTAGGAATAATATAAAAACGCTTTTGAAAACGAATTGAATAATAGATTTTTTTAATAACTGTAAAGATAATAAAAACAATCAAAAATGCTAAAAAAATTAAAATTGATTGTCATGAATTAATTCCATTACCTTGTGAAGTATTAGTTGTATGTAATACACTCATTATATTTGTCACAGATTCACCTCACTAATTAATAAATTTTATCATTTTATTGGAGTGCGTAAATGTTTAATTAAATAATCATTGCATTTACTAAAATGTTTACAAGTTAAAAAACCACGATGTGCACTTAATGGCGAAGGATGTGAAGCACATAAAATTAAATTTTGTTTTTGATCAATCAAATTAATGTAACTCATAGCTTGTTTTCCTCATAATAAATAAACAACATGCTTTTGTTTTCTAAGTTCGTTAAACACATTTTTAATTAATTCTTCATAACCAAAATTTTTATGCGAATTTGGTTGATGAGCGTTAACAGTTAAAACAGTATTCAACAATAAAACTCCTTGTTTTGCCCAATCAGACAAATCAGGGTTTGTTCTTTTTATTTGTAAATCATATTCTAAAGCTTTAAAAATATTGATTAGTGATCCTGGTAAATTATTTCCTAAATCCACACTAAAACACAAACCATTAGCTATTTTAGGTGTATGGTATGGATCTTGCCCTAAAATAACAACTTTAGTTTGTTCAATATCAAAAAAATCAAAACATCTAAACCGTTGTTTTTTTAAAGGAAAAACTACTTGATGATTCTCGATGTTGTTGATTTTTTTAATAATATTTTTTAAATAACTTTGTTTAGTTTCATTAATTATGAATTCTTTTCATTTCATTTGCTATAGTTAACATTTACACTTTTAATTTCATTAAGGTTAAAAAGATATTTTCTAAAATTATTCTTAGCAGCTTTAAAACTAGTCAAATTATGAATATTAGCATCCTTATTTTCTAAAGCAATCATTGCTAATTGCGAATATGATTGTTTTGATAAAATTTGGTTGTTTTCAGGGTTAGTAACAGGTAAAATAGTACGAGAATTGTTAGATGCTTTAATTGCTTCAACAAATTTGCGTGATTTGATGAAATCATCTATTTTTAATTCATTGATCTTTTTTTCACCTAAGAAAGCATATGGATAAACACCATTTAGACCACGATCATGTTCATAATATTGTCAGTCTTCAAGTTTTTTATCTTCAACATACTCTTTTTTATTAACTTTAGCTTCGTTTTTTAATTCTTGTTTTAAATCGCGGCCCAAAATACTAAACGCATGAATTTTAGATAATGTACCTGTGTAGTATTCATTATAAACAGTTGTACGTTTTTTCTCTGTCTCAGTTAACCCTGTTTTTTGATTTTTAATTTTTAAAAAATTTTCTTGAAGAGTTTGTGTTGCTTTTTGATTAATATTAGCAGAACGCATTGTTGATGGTGCAAAATTAACTACCATATCTTTTAATGGAATTTCATAAACTAAATTACGAATTTCTGGTTTGTGATCATCATGAATTTCAGCATAAGTTTTTTTATCAACACTTGATAAAGCAGCGTTAATTGAACTAAGTGCATTTAGTTGACTACCATTAGAACTAGCTTCCATAAATGATCCAGCTTTTTTGTTTGAAGAGTTATATCAAGCATATTGTAATTTAATATTTTTTAAACGTACAAGAACATTTTTTAAACTTGGATTAACTAATAATTCATCATTTACTTTAACACCAAAATTAGGTTTATTAATACTTAAACCTGTAATTGCATCTACATATTCTCAATCAAAACTAAAATTATATAAAGCAAGTTTGTATGTATGTTTACCTGCACCTACACCTTGTACTAAAGCTAATAAAAATTCTTTAGCAACTTCGTTTTTTAACCCTTTAAAAAGTTCAAAATCTTTATTTGAATGGTTATTAAATGCATGTTCTGCTAATCATTTTATTAATTGATCTGTCATAGAGGTAATATAAGTATACAATCCATCACTAATAACTAAAGAGTTGATTAATTCACTAACCTTATTTATTTTTGTTAATTCATCACTTGAATATAGTTTTTGGTTAAAAACAGTTTGTTTTTTTGTTTGGTCAAGAATTTCTAAATTATTAGCATATTTACTTGTTGAATCAAAATTTAACTTATTACCAATTAAACGAATCAATTCATTTTGCAAAATACTCAAATCAATTGGTGTTAGTTTAGTTGAACTTGATAAACTTTTTGTTCAAACTTCTTTTTTGGGAACCAAATAACCAAATTGATCGATTTCTTTATTGTTTTTATCAAAGCGTTTATTATCTTTAACACTCGTATAAGTTAAATCACCTGCCGCATAATAAACATCATCTAATAAATTTTGATTCTCAAAAATCATTTCATGTTTTTGATTCTTACCTTCAAAGGCTCGAATTTTAATTTTACCAATATTATTAGTTGTAGCATTAGCACTAACATAATGAACATTAACTTGAGGATGAGCAGCTGCTGAACACGATGCAGCAACAATTGGCGTTAATCCAATAAAACTAATTCCTAATATTGAAAAAATTAGCTTTTTACTTTTGTTTTTTTTCATATTTACTCCTTTGAAGTGGTTGCACGAATAAATTTACTATTTAATTTAGAAAAAATAATATCAGTTTCACCTGTTGACCCGTTTCGGTTCTTTTCAACAATAAATTTTGCTTCAATCAAATCATCGCGCATTCGGGTTTCTTGATTATCATTTTGCATAAAATTGCGTTGTTTTCGATCCCAATGTAAAAAAGCAACAACGTCAGCATCTTGTTCAATTGATCCAGATTCTCGCAAATCAGACAATTTTGGGGAATTATCAATTGTTTTTACTAAAGGGTTATTTTTCATATTAACATTATTGCTTACATCACGTTCTTCTGCTTTACGTGAAAGTTGAGCGATAGCGATTACTGGTGCATTAATTTCTTTAGCAATGATTTTTAATGCACTTGAAACACGACCTACCTCTTGTGTTCTTGTCATATTTTTATTTGCATTGCCTCCTGAAACCAATTGTAAATAATCTAAAACGACTAAAGCAATATCATAACGTTTTTTTAAATCATATAATTTTGCTTCAATGTCTACAATTGAAATATTAGGACGATCATCGATAAAAATAGGTCAACTTTTAATATCATTGATTGCTTGCATAGCAAAAGACCTTGTGTCATATCCTTTAGTTATACGATATTTATTTTCTATAACTTCACGATTAGAAATTCCTGTTTTAATTGAGATAAACTTTTGTAAAATTTGTTCTTTAGTAATTTCAAGCGAAAACATTACAATGATCTTTTCTTTTTGATTTGGTTGAATATTTTCGTTATATTCAATAATTTCATTAACATTGTTAACCATAACATTTAAACAAAATGTAGTTTTTCCAATTCCAGGACGAGCGGCAATAACAACTAATTCTCCAGGTTTATAACCATTAGTGAATTTATCAATATTATCGTATTTAGTTTTAATAACTCCAGGAATAATCCCGCTATTGCCTATTTTATTTAATTTCTCAAAATATCGATTAGCAATTAATTCCATATTTTCAATAGTATCTTCGGTTCGTGATGCAAGAATTTCTAAAAATTTTTCATGCATTTCTTTAAATTGATCTTTAGCGTTAATTAATGAAATTTGGGTTGCTAAAATCTCATTTGCAAAAACATCAAGTTTATTTTTAATTGAAGCATTCTTAATAATTTCAATACAATCTTTTAAATCTACTAAATAATCAGTACGATCTAAAATTTGAAGTAAATAATTCTTATGTAATAAATAATTTTGATCTTGTTCATCAATAATCACATAATTAGCTAATGCATTTAAAATATTTGATTCATTGATTTTATACTTTTGTTCGTTTAAATTAGCAATTGTATTAAAAATATTTTGCTGAATCTTTTCTGGAAAATCTTTAACTTCTAAACGTAAAACAACATCTTTTCAAAAGTCATTATTATTAATAATTAAACAAAACAAATCTAATATCGCATCATTTAAGTCTTTTGTTGGCATAATTATTATTCTTTGCTAACAATAACATGAAGTTTAGCAGTAACCTTTTTATGCAATAAAATTTCAACAATATGTTCACCAATACCTAATGCATGTGGTTTTGTTATCATATGCTTTGTTATAAATTTTTGTTCTTTATTAATTTCATCAATAATTTGTTTATTACTAATTGATCCAAAAGTTTGTAAATTATTTGTTTTTAAAAAAAATTGTAGAGGCTTTTGCTCTAGTTTATCTTTTAGTAAAGTTGCGTCTAAGATTGCTTGTTGTTCTTGAGCTTCTAAAATTGCAAGATCTTTATTTAAAACTTCTTGTGATTTATTTGTTAATGCAACTGCTTTTTTTTGTCGAATTAAAAAATTTTTTGCATAACCATCACTAACATCAATAATTTCATTTTTTTTACCAAGACTTGCAATATCTTCTAATAAAATAACTTTCATAACTTTACTCCTTATTATTTAAATAAAACGAACATATCATTAATTATTTATAAAATGACACATTCGTTTTATTTTGATTTTAATTATTCTTTAACGTATGGAAGTAATCCTACGAAACGTGCACGTTTAATTGCATTTGCAATTCTTCTTTGCATACGAGCACTTGCTCCTGTTACACGTCGTGATGCAATTTTGTTATTATTGTTAATAAAACGTTGTAGTAATTCTACATCTTTGTAATCGACATGTTCGATTCCTTTAGCAGATAAAATACAAACTTTTTTACGTGGTTTACGATTACGGTTATTAGTTACTTTGGCCATAAAATCTCCTATTCTAAATCATCATCAAGATTAATTCAACTTGTAATTTCATCTTCTTCATCATTATTTTTATTTAAATTTGATGTTGTCGATGAAAGGGTAGTTTGAGGTTTGTTTGAACTAAATGCTGCATCAGTATTAATACCTGTATATGATTCCATCATTGTATCAACATTTACCTTATTGTTATCACTAGGACTTTGGTTTCGACGTGATAATGATTGAACTTGATCAGCGTAAACTTCAGTTACATAATTTGTTTTACCATTATTGTCGACATAACTTCGAGAAACTATACGTCCTTCAATTGCAATGGCATCACCCTTTTTTAAATATGTTGTTAAGAAATTAGCCTGATTATTTCAAGCAACACAACGTATAAAATTTGCATTAGCATTAGGTGTATTGTCATTTACAGCGATTGTAAAGTTAGTAACTAAACGCCCACTTGGTATTTGACGAGCTTCTGGATCACGTACTAAATTACCAATCAATATTACTTTATTCATTTTACGCCTCAATATCTTTAAAGTTAAATTAAAATACGTTATTTTTAACGTTTTGAATTTGTGTTTTTAACAAATTCTTTAACTGGCAAACCAGCTGCTTCTCGTTCGGCTTTCATTGCTTCATAAGCTGCTTGACGTTCTACTGCACGACGTTCTGCTTCTTCTTTTTGACGTGCATAAACTTCAGCACGTTTTTCATTACGTTGTACTTTTTTAGTATTAACAGTTGCTTTATAACCGTAATCTTTTTCTAAATTAATAATAATATGTCTCAATACATTTTTATTAATAATTGCTAAACGTCTAAATTCATTAATTAGGCTAACATCAGTAGTTTCAAAATTATAAACATAACGATAAGCTGTTTTTAACTTATTAATCTCATAAGCTAATTGTTGCACGCCATCATAATTATTTTCTTTTACTTCTGTATTCTTTAAAGTTGCTTTTAATTCATTTGCAACTTTATTAGCTTGTTCTTGATCTAAATCACCACGAACAACTAACATAATTTCGTATTTCGCCATTTATTTTACTCCTCTTATGGATATTAATAGCTAATTTTGTTGTTTTAAAATTAGCAAGAGTGTTTAGTTCAATAATTATTGTTGAATAAACGTTAAAATTATAGCAAATTTAGCAGTATAATAAAGTTAAATTATTAAGTATGGCATAGGATTTTTAGATTTTAAATTATGGTTTTGATAGAAAAAATCAATGAACAAGATATTAATACCGTCGTAGCATATGTTGTTGCTTTCCGTAAAAAACTTTATCCCAAAGTTGATCATAATAACTTACCTAAGGAACTAGTTAATTTTAAACAAACTTACATTATTAATCCTTTAGGAATATGGTTTAGTGTTTTTTTAGAAGATACACATGAATTAGTTGGAACAATTTCATGTCATGAATACGATTATAGATATAATAATCTATTCTATCTAGATAGAAGTACTAAAACAAGTGAGGTTGGTAAATTATATATTGATCCTTTGATTCGACGTCAAGGAATTGCAACTCGTTTGTTTAACGCATTAAAAGACCAAGCTAAAAAACAAGGAATTAAATGTTTTTATTTACACACACACCATCACTTGCCAGGCGCTAGAGAATTTTGGTTAAAAATGGGATTTAAAATTCAAAAAGAAATGACTTTAGAAGATGATGGTCAAGACATTATTCATATGACTTTAGAATTATAATAATATAAAAAAATCATGGAATTATTAACCATGATTTTTGGTCACAACTTATTGAATTGCACAACAAATTTTAATAATAATTAAATTTCTACTCGAAATTGTGATGGTGGAGATGAGGGGAGTCGAACCCCTTTCCGCAACACATAATTAATAATATCTACAGTTTAGTTTTATTAAAAATAGTGTAGTTAATAACTAATAAAACAAATTTAAAATTAACTAACTATTTGTTAAATCTATTTAAATTTAAACAACAAATAAGAATTTTAAATTTAAAACTATTGTAAAATAAGCCCAAAAACCAACCAATAGTAATTATGTTAATGAACGTTTCTACTAATAACTAATTAGTACGCAAAAGCGTAGTTTGCATTAGTAGCTGAAGCCATAAACGCTGGGTTTAATTCTACTTCAGAAGATTTTTTATTTTCTGCATTTAAAATGCCTCGAAAGCGATAAGGGGCTAACCCCACTGCAATTAAAAATTAATGTGTCACGTCGAAACCGTGACATCCCCAAATAAAATAGCACTATAAATAATTTATAGTTAATAATATTTTAAAGGATTAAAAAACAAAAAACAAGATTATTAATGTTTGTAAACATTTTTATCTTGTTTTTTGTAGTTCATGGTTATATTATTTATGTTTATTCAATAGTATTTTTTAAAAAATTATCCACTTCATTTTTTGACACAAATATTCTAGTTTAGAATATCAAAATTATTTAGAAGTTTAACTTTATTTTGAAAAATAAAGTTAAAAATACTATAGTATTTATGTTTTATTTATTTAGAAAAACAGGGTTTTGTGCTAAAAGCGCAACTTCACCCTGTTTTTATTATTTTAATAAGCCGAGATATATTCTTCTTGTAAAGTGTGACTTTTTTTTCGATTTCAATTAAATACTTTATCATACACAACTGTTAATAAAATTGATGAGACATAGTGTATGAAAGGAATTAATGAAATAATTAAAGCTTTTTTAACTTTCGTTTTATTTTCATTAAAATCATTTAAATACTTAATTAAAATGCGAATATTAACAACTAAGCTAATTAAATATGTTAATGTTCATAAAACTAAAAATAGGCCAAAAAAACCAATTGATAAACGAATTTGTTCTTTTTGTGATAAATAAACTTCTAAATCTTTAGGATTTAACATGTTAATTAATTCTTTTTCATGATTTAGGGTATATGCATCAAATAAATTATGACGCACTAATTCATGACCAATTCAAGCTCCTACACAAACAAATAACGCAGCTGCAAATAAAAGTAAAACTCAATTTTGAATTGAAATAAACTTTAATCTTTTAAAAATTAAATCCATAATCTTTTTTAATTATCCCCTTCTGCTTGTGGTGATGTTGGTAAACCAGGACGTGGAGGTCTTCGATAATCATAAGCAAATTGTAAATAATATGTAAAGTTATTTTTCATACCACCAAGTGATGAAATCGTTCAGTTTGTATCAATTTCCATAATAGGCACAATTGCTGCTTCATCACGTAAAATTTTTTCTAAATTTAAAATTGTTCTAAAGATACTATCATCATCTTCTCAACCTGGACGATTCCCTGAAAAGAAATCAATAATTCTTTTACGTTGATCAACAACTGTTTCTAATTTTGTCATATAAATTTCATTATTAACTTTATCAGATATTTCATTATTCTCATTTCTTAAGTACTTACTTAATAATGGTTTTAAATCATTTATGTAAGATAAGTTGATTACTTGATATGATCCAATTGGTAATTTTTTAATAGAAAATTTGTATTTAAATCGTTTTTTGAAATTAATTTCATCAATATTTTCTTTATTATAATATTTTGCATAATCTTCTTTTGTAGCTTGAACATATTGATTTGTTTTTTTATCGATAACTGGTTGAATTTGTAGCGTTGTAAATTGACCTGTTACATTATTTTGCAATACTAGTAAAAACGGTTTATTTTCACGTTTTGGATCGTGTTTATTTAAGAACTCTTCTGATAAATAAAATTCACGTTCTTGCATTGTATCAATTTCGTTCTGTAGATTATTAGCTTCTTTTTCTCACGTTGATTTCGAACTACTTGTAGGCTCATTTTTAATTTTTTGATTTAATTTATTAATTTGGTGTTCTAAATCATGAATGATCTTAGCGTCATATTCAGAATAATTAACATCAAACATTGGAATGGCTTTATCTTTTAATTTTAATTTACGTAAATCAGCTCTATTTGTTAGGTGTTGTGGATTATAAACTTCACTTGTTTTAATATTTGTTGGCGTTACCAATTCACGAATAATATCAGCGTCTTCTTCACTAATATGTAAACGTTTCAAAGCGTAATCTAATTCTGCTTTATTTTTATAACGATCAAAAAAGTTTTTTGGCGTTCAAGATCCTGTTGGATTTAATTCATAACCTGAGCTTTTATTATTTTTTAAATCAATTCCATCAGGTGTTAAAAATAATCCTAATGCTGAGTCATAAGTACTACCAGCATATTTATCAAAGTTTTGATAAGAAATATCAAATTTACCACTATTTGCAAATGTCACAAATGTGTTTGGCGGTAATGCTTGTAACTCTAATTTTACATAACCATTCAGATTACGGTCAATTAAATCTTTAATAGCAATTACAGCTTTTCCAATATCAGCTGGTTCGGTAGGATAAACAAATTTTAAAACAACTTGTTTTTTATCTGGATGTTTTTTCTTATATTTATCTAAATAAAATTTAGCAACTTGTGGATCAAAACCAGTATCTTTTCGGTTAATATTTTCAAATGTTGAATTTTTAGCAGCAACGTGGTCACTAAAATCATTATTTTGGATTAAAAAAGAACGGTTTTGTTTTCTTGTTTCATGTGTTTTTTCATCTTTAATAGTATCAATGTATTCACTATCAAAACGTTTATTATCAAATCAATATTCTAAATTACGCCCTTTTGAATCTTTAATTCTTTGAAATGATGTTCAAGTTGTAACTGGAAAAGATGAAGTTCAACCAGATAATTTTAATATGTTTTCTCTGTTAATAGCAAAAGCAATTGCACGTCGTAAATCAGGATCTAGGATTGGAATGTCCTTATTAGGATTTTTTAAATATTCTTGATAACTATCATAACGTGATTGACGATCTAAATTAAATTGCATTGCAACCGTTCCAGCCCCTGCTTGTTTTTTCATTAAATCACGCATTTTACTTTGCGCTCAGAATTTTAATTGATATGATGGTGGAACAGTAGTTGATGAAATCATCCCTTGTTCAAATCAAAGTGATGTAACTTCATTTTTAGAATTAAAATAAATTTTAATCTTATCGCTAATTGTTCAATTAGCTGAAAAATAATCTTTATTTTTTTCTAATGTCATATAACCTTGAGGTCCTAAAACAACATCAGCAATATTAAATGGACCGCTTCAAACAAAATTTTCAAGAGTAGAACCGAATTTTTCAATTCCACCATGTGTTTCAATAAAACGACGATTAACTGGTAGTAAAGCTTGGTTTCCTAAAATATCAGTCAATAAAACACTAAATGAAGGTTTTGGAGCATAAGTCTCAAATTCCATTAGTAAATCAAAACGTGAAGTTGGTAATGATTTAAATTTAAATAAATCTTTTGAATTAGCTAAAGTTTGTAAATCATCACTTGCCAACTTTTGACGATGATTAAACGAAGGGTTTTCAATTAAATTAATAACAATTTTTTCAGGTGTGTTTTTATCTGGTTTTTTATGATCATATTTAGGATTAAAAATTGTTAAAGTTTTTGACTCATGAAATTTGAAATCCTTATTTTCAGGTAATTTTAAAGCTTCTTTTAATTCTTTATTTGAAATATTAGTATAGGCTTGACCTGTACTTAATCCAATTTCATAAGCTGCTTTTTTAATTGCCGCAATTTCTAGATCATCAACAGGGTGACCATTTTTATCAAAAGTTTGGTTTTGGTATGGAACAAAATTAGGATCTTCTTCTCATTGACCTGTTTGCTTATTTAAAATATATGGAGCACGACCAAAAGGGTTTTTATAAGGAACGCCATGTTTACGAATATATTCTTCTTGAGCATCATTAAAAGCGTTTGTTCCTTTGATGTTAAAACGTAATAAGTGTGAACGTAATTGACTACCAGTATTTAAGTCTAAAATATACTGAATTGCATCAATGAAATCTTGTGCATTAACTTCTTTACCATCACTTCATTTCGAAGCGCCAAAATTAGTTGTAAATTTTGTTGCAACAATACGATTATTTGAATTGTTATAAAAAACTCATGTTGGATCATCTTCACTAACTGTTGGTGCTAACGCTCCAGAATTAATTCCAAAAGATGATAAATCAACATATGATGGTGATATTCTCATACCTTCTAATTGTGCATCAGTCATATTATTAAAACCTGCATCAACTGGATTTTTATATTGATTTAAAAACAACTTTGATATTCCTAATAAGTTACCGATTGTTGAATTTGTTGATGGCGCTTCTTTTATTAAACCATCTACTAGTGAAAATACAATTTTACGAAGCGATGCAAATTTTACATAATTCAATGTGTTGATTGCATCCATTGCCAAACCAAAATTACTACCATCTTCTAAATATGGACTAATTTTATTTTGTTCTTTAGTGGTCTTAGTTCTAGCACAAGAAGCAATAATCGCAGCAACGGGAATTAAACCAACAATTCCAATAGATAAAAATATAATTTTCTTATTTATTTTTTTCATTTTAAACTCCTTAATTTACTAAACTGAGAATTGGTTTGAAATTCTAATAATTGTACGATTTTTATCTTTTGTATTTTCGTTTCTTGCATAAACTGGTGAAACAGTATATGATTTACCGTTTTCAGCAACATATTTGCGTGAACCTAAAGTCATTAAACTTTTTGGGTTTTTTGGATCACTTAAATCCATAACTTCTTTTAGATCTTTATCCACAAAATATATTTCAAATTCACTTCCTTTGGCATTAATTGAATCATAACCAATTAATTGGTTAGTGAAATTAGATAAAATTGCATAATCACTTGTTCATGAAACATAACCTTCATCTTCTAATGTTCATTTAGAATTAATGTCTGATTGACGTTTTAGATAAAATAAATTATTTGTATTATCTGTGTGAACATCGATATATTCTATTTTGCCATTATTTTTATTTTTTATTGCAATTTTTTTAACTTTATCCTTATATTCTTTTTTAAAGAAACCATACATTAAAATAGAATCTTTTTCTTTATTTCGATAAATTTGAGCTAATGTTCGATCACCAATACCTTTTGATCTTAATATATATAGTCACATTGCTCGAGCACGATCTGTTACTTTTGTTTTATTATCTAATTCCAAAATATTTAAATGATCATCTTTAATTGGTTCACGATTGTCATCATAAATCTCTCAATCAATAATTTTTCTTAATCAACGGTCTTTGAAAAAACCATTATTTGTTAATCTTGTTTTACCGATATATGAATTAGATTTAGGACTTAAACGTGTTAGAAAAGAATATGAATTCAAATTATTTAAAACATCACTATCATGAGTTTTTGTCAATGCTAAAAAGTTAGCATTAGATAAAAAGCTTTCCTTAACTTTATTAAAATTACTTTCTAATTCTTGTGGTTTTGTTAGATAATCATCAAATAACTGTTGATTTTTTTGATAAACATTTAAAGCCTGATTTGCTAAAACATTTTGAATTTTTTCGTAATTATTTGTTGCAAATAAGGTATTTAATGCGATTGTATTTGATACACTTAAGAAATTATTTACTGGAATTAAACGCTCGTTTCATTGTTTTGTATTATCACCACTAAAGACATATTCATTCCCTGTATTAAAATCACTTAAACCTGAAATATAATTTGGTAGGTTATCTAACTCATTTTGTGAAGGAATAAATACAGTTTGTACATAATCACGTGTTAATACCTCAGCAATATTAAATACATAATCCCCAAAAATTTCGTTTAATTTTTCTTGAACACGTTTTTTATTTAATGTTACATAATCTGATGAAACAACAGTTCCATCAGCATTTGGAATTTCAGACGATTGAGAAATCCCAAAAAATGATCCTAATCAACCATAAATATCTTTTGAACCACCAGGTATATCAGTATAAATTGTAAATCCAAAAGCATATTGTAATAATTGACCAAAGTTTAAAGTGTTATTCTCACGGTGTTTTCGTTCAATTTCAAGTTGAATTCCTTTAATAATTGAATCAACAGTACGTACATTTTTTTGGTTTGGTTTTGCTTTTCAAACATTCTGTGGATTACCAGCAAAATTATATGTATCAAGTGGCTCTCCATATGGTGAGCCTGGTCTTTCATATTTATTACCAAAACTTCTAAATCCATATAAACCTAGTTTGCCATCAAACACTTGTTTGTATTTATCTAATTCAGATGGGTTAAAATCTTTTGATTTATAAAATTTAAAAATATCATTAGATTCTGTAAATCCATCAAATAATAAACCTGTCAGATTTTGTTTAAACTCTTCTAGTGTTAGATTTTTATATGCTTCTTGTTTTTTTATTACTTCATTGAAAAATTTATCAACATCATAACGTTCTTTTAAATATTCATAATCTCATTTACGAACATTTTCATGACTTGAGCTTAAAGCATTTTCCACAATTGTATATTTAGCTGGATCCACAGACATAAATTCAATTAAAGAAGGAATATCTTTAAATTTAATTGTGTAGAATTTTGATCCATTATTTTCAAGTGTAAGAGGAGTGAATGATCCATTATTTGATTTTAGATAATCAAAATTAATTGCTTGTGCTTCAGCAGGCGTTAAAATCATTAATGGGTAAATTTCTTTTTCTGTTAATTCGTCAAGCTTTTTTAAATGTTTATTATCTTTTCCATCACCTCTATCAACAATCAACTTAATAGTTCCAAATTCATTTAAATTTATCATGCTTTTATTAAATAATTGTTCATATGAAGTAATTTTATTTTGTGTAAGATAGCTAGGACGGATACCAATAATTGATTCAACTGATTCTTTTGTTTTTGTTCTTAAAATATTTTGATATAGTTCTTTTTCTTTTGGTTTAACAAAATATTTATAACCATTATTACCTTCAATTCCAGCGTCAAAATAATTAAATAATGTTGTTTGAGCAACTACATTAACATTTTTAACACCGAAACGATCAAACTGTTTGTCATAATATTTTTTAATTTCTATTAATTCTGGATCAAGTTTGCTGACTTCTTCTTTAGATTTATTATCTCAAATTTTTGATGCATTGTATTGTAAAGTTAATAAAGCATATTTAAATTGGTCAAAGGTTTTATTTGTAATATCTTCGCCAATAATTTGCGAAAGAACTTTTTTATAATATGGAACAGATGATGCATTCGCTTTTTCATCTAATTTTAAAGATTTGCTAATGTTAAAATCAGGGTATTTAAACATCGCATCAGTAATTCGTTCAGCTCATTTTCGTTTTTCATTTGAAGTAAACATTGGGTGATCAAAATATGTTTTTAAATTAAACATTGATGTATCAAAATTACCGTTTTCATCTCAACCACCATTATAGTAATTTTTAACGATTAGGCTATTAATTGAATCTTGTATCTCTCTCACTTTTTCATTAAGTTTTCTTGTGTTAATTGTCCCATCTGATTTTAAACAAGTTGATAAATCAATTACTGGTGTATTGTTTTTGGTTTTAATTAAAATTTCAATATCATCTTTTTTGTATGGATGTTTTTTCTTGTGAAGTTTATAAACAATTGCTCTACCATCTTTACTAAATTTAATTGGTGTTCCCATACCATCTTTTAAAATACCATCATATTTTGAAAGTCCTGGTTTTTCAATAACACTACCAAATTTAAAATTATCATTTTTTTGTTCTTGACTATTTTGATCATTATAAAAATAATATTCAGCTTTTAAACGACTTGGATCTTTAATGTCAGGGCCAAATGATGGGTTAACAGTTGCAGATTCATGATCAAATGAATTCATAATAAATAAATCATATGGTTTAACATTACGTAATTTTGCCGCCTCAAATAATTCATCGTATTTTTGTAAAAAACGACGTTTTTTATTATAGAAAAAGGCTTTAGGATCATCAGCATTAACGGAACCAAAAATATCTTTTTGTGTTTCTCAAACTGGATTTTTAGGATCGTTATTTAATGAAAAATTAAAGAATGACCCATCTTTTGTTGGATTATAATCAACATCAGTTTTTCTAAAGGTAATTCCGCTAGAACGTGCATTTAAATAATCTTGTAATGCCTTACCATTTACATATGATTCATCACTAACTCCCGATCTAGAATCAATTCCTCCACCAATAACTGAATCATTACTATCACTAATATCTTTCATGTCTTGTAATGTTTGGTGATGTCCATATTCGTGTGTACTTACATATTTTAAATAGTTAATACCTGTTGTTTTAAATGCAGGATCAGATTGAGCAACTAATGATAAATAAGGAATTCGATCAGTTACATAAATACCTTCGTATTCACCATTAACAACTTTATATGTATTTTTACCATATTTATCTTGAACAACTTCTGTATGAATACCATTAATTTTTTGTAATAAATGACGATTTTTATTTAAAACCTTATCTAATAAACCGCTATATGCATCAACATAAATAGTATAAGTTTTAATAATTTTGCCGTTAACAAATTTACTTCCTTGTTTAATCAAACGAGGTGTAAAAACATCAAAATAATTAGCCGCAACTTTAAGAGTGTTGAAAGCATCATCAAAACTTGAATCATAATTATAACCTTTTGGATTATTTTTAGGTGATTCTAAAATTAAATCTTTATCATCTTTTGTTGTTAAAATTAGTTTATTTAAACCTTCGACTTTTGTTTTAGTAATAGTTACCAATGAAACTTTTTTCTCATCATAGTTAACTAATTCAGATTCTAATAATGATTCTTTTGATTTATAAAAATGGGGATTTTTACCATTACCATCAATATCATAAATATAAAATTGTTTATTTTTAAATGTAGATTCAACATCATAAACATTTTTAAAATTTTGTTTTTGATCAATATAATCATTAAAATTTTTAGTAATTATTTCACGTAAACTTGATGCTAAAATACTATTATCATTTTGAATAAATTCATCATTTGAACTTGATTTAGTAGTGAATTCATCCTTAAACATGTAGTATTTAATTTTTTGTTGTTGGCCACCAATGGTTGCATCAATTAGTAAATAATTTTGATTACCACTTGATTTACCAATTGATTCAAGATCAAGCGAACCACCAAAAGGAGATGAAGCACTAGCATTAAATTCCAAAAATTCATTAATTTTAATTTTATTAATTTCATCCATTTTAACGTCGATTTTAGGATTAAATTTTTTATCTTTTGGAATTAACCCTTTAACAAATTGTAATTCGTTTAAATATGCTTGTACTTTTTGTTTTGCTTGTTGTTCGTTTTGAGCATAAAAAAGATAATTTAATGTTCGATCACTTGCTTTAAGATTTTTTAAATTAGGAAAATTTAGTGGATCTTTTGTTAAATCAAAGTACTTATCAGCATTAAATAAATAAGTATTTTTTGCGTTTTTTAGGACATCAATTAATTTAACACCACCAAAACTATGGCTATTATATGCTGAAATCA
This sequence comes from Ureaplasma parvum serovar 3 str. ATCC 27815, assembly GCF_000019345.1. Classification (NCBI taxonomy): domain Bacteria; kingdom Bacillati; phylum Mycoplasmatota; order Mycoplasmoidales; family Mycoplasmoidaceae; genus Ureaplasma; species Ureaplasma parvum. The sequence continues at coordinate 698,029 of NC_010503.1, forward strand.
TTAAAGGAATTTTTTGATGATATTCTTCTAATTCTTCTAATGTCATAGCATCTTTATTAACTTGTCGTGCTAATGAATCATAAGCATTGCCGGGGCCAGCATTAATATTATAAATTGGTAATGAACCAAAAAAAGCATCTGGGAAGAATTCAATTACTGTTCTTTCTCTTGTACCACTATGTAACCCTAGTGTAATTGCGTTACCATTTTGTTGAATTCCACGACTTAATTTAAATTCTTTCAAAGTCAACAAATCCGGTCCTCAAGAAACATTTTTAAAGAATCAATTAGTAAACTCAATGAATTCGTCTGGAGAAATACTATTGATATAATTGTTATTGAAAACAATTGGGCCCACTTCTAATCTTAAATTTGGTAAGTTGTTGTTATTTAAATTAACAAAATTATCTAAAAATTCAAGATAAGAAATTTTCTGACCTTTTTTATATTTTCCAAAATCAATTAATAATGTTACTTGTGTATTATTACCTTTTTTTGCTTTAAAATCATAATCAGCAACTGGTTTGCCAAATTGATCCATTAATAAAGCACGATCTACTTGACGATTAGGAATTGTCGTATCAAAACTACTGTTAACTTGTAATGTTTGACGTCCAAGTCCACCAGTAGAAACAGCATATAATTTCATAAAACCAACAACAGCACCAGCAAATGCACCAACTGATGCAAAAGCAATTGCAATTTTAGCTGATAATTTTAACCTTTTTTTCATATTGCTTTCGCTCCTTTTCTAATATTTTCCTGCTTTTCAATTAGCAATTTCTTCATCTGTCCCAAGAATATAATGATCGTTTCCTAAATGAATTCATTTTGGTTGTTTTGTTGGTGTATATTCATGCATGTTAGCATCATATACATAACCTAATAGTGATTTTTTTTCTGAATCAATTGAAGGTACAGCTTCCATTAGAGAACGTGTGTATGGATGTAAGAAATTATTAACAATTTCTTTTGTTGGACCAATTTCTAACAACACACCCTTATTCATAACTGCAATTCGATCTGAAATATATTCAACCATTCGTAGATCATGAGCAATAAATAAAATTGTTAAATCATATTTAGTTTTTAATTCTTTAAAAATATTCACAACTTGAGCTTGAATTGAAACGTCTAAAGCACTAATTGGTTCATCAGCAATTAATAACTTCGGACGAAGTGCTACAGCTCTTGAAATCCCAATTCGTTGTTGTTGACCACCTGAAAATTCTAATGGATAACGGCGAAGAACGGTTTCATCTAAACCAACTGATTTTAAAACATCTAAAATTAAATGGCGCGTGATGTCTGTTCTTGTTTTTGATTTTCAAGTATTAATATCATTAAAAGCTTTTTGTAATTTTTCATCATTATTATCTAATGATAAATGATTTAATTCTAATTCATTGAATAATTGGATTAATTCTTGTTGAGCAGTTTCATTTAAATAATCAAACTTTAAATCTTGTGCTTTTTCTAAAAAAATTTGTACTTGTTCATTATTTAAAAAATTTTTTGCTTTAAGTTCTTTTTTTAATCCTCGTAAATAATCTTTATAAATTAAACGTAAGAAAGATTTTTTCAAATCTTTAATATTATTTAATCCTTCTGAAACAACTGTTTCAATATTTACATAAGGATTAAGTGAATTCGATGGATCTTGAAAAATCATCTGCACATTATTAACCATAAAATCAGTTAGTTCTTTAGTAACTTTCTCACCTTGTTTAGGCAATTTAATACCATCAATAATAATATCCCCAAAACTATGACGCGCTAAACCAATTAACGCAGATCCGGTTGTTGATTTACCAGATCCTGATTCACCAACTAATCCTAAAACTTCACCTTGATAAATATTAAATGAAATATCTTTAACCGCTCTAAATTTTTTAAATCCATGACCATAAGTAACATCTAAGTGACGTACTTGTACTAAACGCTTTTTTTCAGGATTTGCATTTAATCGTTCTATTAAACCTTCAGTAACTGGGCGAATAGTAATTTTGTCTGGTAAACAAAAACGTTTTTTGTGATTAAAAAAGGCTTTTTTCTGGTTTGTATCACTCATAATTGATGCTCCTTATTTTATTAATTATTTTCTTGTCGTTTTTTAAAATTATTTCATTTATCTAAAATTATTTGTGGAGGTGTATACTTTTCAGCACGTTCATCTAATAATGCTGATTTAACACGATGAGTTTCACTTACATGATACATTTCAGGTTCATGTTCAAAATCACGAGTTAATGCATAATCATTACGAATAGCAAATGCATCACCAACTATGTCATTTAAACGTGATGGAACAGAACCTTTAATTGTTGCTAAACGATCACCTTTATTAACGTCAGGCATTGACATAATTAAACCTCAAGTATATGGATGTTGTGGGTATCATAAAATTTCATCACGCTGACCTTCTTCAATAATTTGTCCAGCATACATAATAGAAATATAATTAGCAATTGAAGCAACCACTCCAAGATCGTGAGTAATAAAAATAATACACATTTTAAATTTCTCTTGTAACTCACGAATAACATCTAACACTAAAGCTTGCACTGTTGGATCAAGCGCTGTTGTTGGTTCGTCTAAAACTAAAATTTTTGGATGTAATGAAACAATTGAGGCAATTACAACTCTTTGAATCATTCCACCAGATAATTCGTGTGGGTATAATTCCATAATTTCTTCAGGATTATTAATTTTTGTTAATTTTAAATATTCAATTGATTTATTATAGGCTTCTTTTCTTGTCTTAACAATTCCATTAATTAACATCCCTTCCATAATTTGCTTACCAATCTTCATGGTTGGATTTAATGTTGACATTGGATTTTGAAAAACTGCAGAAATTACTTTCCCTAAATAACGTGATTTCTCTCAATCTTTGAAGCTAAAATCTTGAACTTCATTGTTATATAATAAAATTTTACCTTCTTCAACATTGGCATTTTTTCCAGCCAAACCATACAAAAGAGAAGTAATTACTGATTTACCAGATCCTGATTCACCAATAATTGCATGGACTTCACCTTCATAAAATTGAACAGATGTATTTCGTAAAACTAAAGCACGATCATTGGGTTTTGATGGGTTTGTAAAAGTTAAACGTACATTTTCGATTTCAGCTGCAATTTTTTTAACTGTACCATCTTTAAAACTTTTATATTTAACATTTTTTTCAAATTTTTCAAAATCAAAGTTTTTTCGTGAATTAGCAGCTTTAAAAGCCATTGTTTGTTTTTTATGTTTTTTATTAGCTATTGTAGTTTCTTTTTGTTCACTAATTTCATTAATACCACTAGCCTGTTCATTAATTAATGTTGTTGCTAAGATTTCTTCATTTAAATTTTGATTTTGATTATTATCTTTAACATTAATTTCTTCTTCTAAAGTAACAATATCTTGAATATTAACTTTTTCATTAGTTAATTGTATATTAATGTCTTCTAAATTATTTAATTGTGGTTCTAAATCCACCTCTTGTTCATTTAAACAAACATTATTTGAAGTTAATTTTAAAATTTGTGGTTTTAATGTTTGAATAAAAGCGCGTTGACTACGAAGATAGTTAATATAAGTATATCGGTTGTTTTTTTGTTTCATAAATTATCTTTGACGTCTTAATGCGTCTTGTGTGGCACCCCCAACTAATTGAATTGAAGCAACTAAGCAAACTAGTAAAAATGATGGAATTAAAGTAAAACGTGGATATAAAGTAATGATTGATGAACCATCTGCAATTAAATTACCTAAAGTTGGTGTATTTGGTAAAGATAAACCAATAAAAGCAAGTGATGATTCAGCTAAAATAGCTCCTGGAATACTAAATACTAATTGAGTAATCATCATTGGAATTAAAATTGGTAAGAAATTTAAAATAATTTTTCATGCTTTTGTTCCTAATGTTTTTGAAGCTGCAACCCATAAAAAACTACGAGCACGTTTAACTTGTGAACGCATTTGATTAGCCATTGCAATTCAACCAGAAAATGAAATAGCAAAAATCATAACTCCAAATGATGGTTTTAAAATAATTGTTAAAATCATTAAAATGATGATTGTTGGAACGTTTGTTAAAATTTTAATAATGAATGTCATGATTTTATCAAACATTTCAAAATAACCCATTAAAATCCCTAAAGTTACTCCAACTACTAATTCAATAGCAGTTACAATAATAGCAATTCCTAATGAATAACGTAATCCTCACCATAGCATGGCTCATAAATCACGCCCATTATTGTCAGTTCCAAAAATAAAACCATCTGTAAAATAATCTAAATATCGTTTATTTGGTCGTAATTCTGTTGGTGATCCTGTTGTAAAAGGAATAATAATTGCCAAAATAAATAAAATAATAATAATTGCTAATCCGATTAATCCAGAAAAAGAACGTCCGTATCGGTTAGCAAATTCACGAAAAGGACGAGGGCGCCCTCCCATGTATGCATTATCTCTAAACTCAATTAAATGACCGATAATCTTTCATTGTTGGTGTTGAAAAGGTTGTAAAAACTTATTTGGTGCATCAGATGTTAATTCATCTATAAATGATGAAGTAATACTTTTTGATTTTTGTTTTAAATATTCTCCAAACTTCGCCATAAATTTATTTTCCTCCTCTTCTTATACGTGGATCAATAATTTGATATAAAGCATCTCGAATTGTATAACCAATAATTGTAATTAATGAATAAATAATTACTAATAATAAAATCACGTTGTAATCTTTTGAGATAATTGCTTCAAAAAATAATGAACCTGAACCTGGAATTTGAAAAATTTGTTCAATAAACAACGCTCCAACAAATGATCCTAAAATTACAAATGGAAAGAATGTTGCAATTGGGAATAATGATGGTTTTAAAGCATGTAATCACACAAAACGGTTAACAGTTGCACCTTTTAAATACGCAAATTTCGCATGCATTGAGTTTAATTCACGATTCATTTCAACTTTAATATATTGCACATAAACAATAATTGAACCAAGTGATAATGCTAACCCTGGTAAAATATAAGTCACAAAATTATTAATATCAAACGTAAATGGTAATCCAACTTCTTTACCAATTAATAACAAGATTAACCCAAATACAAGCGAAGGTACAGCTGAAATTACAGAAATAATAACGGTTGATACACTATCTAATATACCTCCTGGTTTACGCCCAACAAAAATACCTAAAGGGATTCCAATAACTAGAGTTAATAATACTGAAAAAATTCCAACAGCAAAACTTACTAAATAACGAGATCAAATAAATGAATTAATTTCAACCCCTGGGCGAATTGAAGTACTTACTCCAAATTCTCCTCTAAAAATATTTGCTAAATAATTAACATAACGAACGCCTATTGGACGATCTAAACCATACTGTGCTAGAATGGCTTTTTTCGCTTCTGGTGATGTAATCCCGATCGTTAAAGCAGATTCTCCAGGTACTGAGTTAATTAAAAAGAATGTAATTGTAATTACAATTCAAGCTAATAAGAAAAATTCAGCAATTAATTTCAAAGATTTAATAATAAATGTCATAAACTTTGAATCAAAAGTGAAAAAATCGATTAATGGATCAACAACACGATCGCGATCTGCTGCTGTTTTTAGTGAACGACCACCACCAAAAATAATAAAATTATTACTAAATGAATAATTAACTCGTTTTTTTTGGTTTAATATTGGCAATTCACCATAATTGTTTTGCGATGAATTAGCTTCAAAGCTGTTTTTCTGATTCATATAAATCTCCTATTTTAAGTAATTGATTGTGTGGTTTTAATAATATAAGCAATCATACAAGCTAATGCATAAATAAAACTAGGTAAAATGATAATTGTAATTAAAATATTTAAGCGAATTGTGGCATAATCAATAGATCGTAATTCATATTTAGCATTGATATAAAAACGATCAACTAATTTCATTTCTCACGAACTAAGTTTATACTCATTATATTTTCTTAATTTAACTGCTCAACGGCGACGATAAACTTGGCGCGAGAAGATAATATATAAGAAAACTACCATAAAGATACATGTATAAGCTATAAAAACATTCATACGGTATTGGTGATAATCTTTAATTAATTCAACAATTAAGTGACTAATAACCATCAATATTAATAATGCAATTAAAACAATAATGCTTTTATAATTTAATAAACGATTCGGAAACGATTGTTTTTTTATACTCATTATTATTTAATAATTACTCCTTTTCTTAATAACTTTAATGACAAAAACCATCAGCATGGCAATGATGAATACTACCTGGTTTTTTAGGTTCAAGTGTTAAATCAAAATAACTATACATACTATAAATAACATACATTCCTTTAATTAGAGCATTATTGTTTTTTTGCCCCTGAATTAGAAGATTTTCATATAAATTATCTAAATACTCTTTATTTGTTTTTAAATTAAAAGGTGTAATTTTTTTACCATTCTTTTTAATGAATGTTGGTGCTAAAAATGCAATTGGTGAAAAGTAAAAATCATCTAATTTATTATTTCAAATATTGGTATAAACAAGATCACGTTCGGGTTTAATAGATGTTTGTGCAGGACGATCAACAATAAAAATTTGTTTTAAAACAAGATCATTTAAATTAAATAATTTAACATCGTTATCAATATTTAAATCATTAATTTTACTAATCATATAACGGACTTTGTTTTGATTATCATCGGTTGGTATAGCTTGTTTAACTCAACGATATAAACTACCACCAGTTATTGTATATCCTTCATAATGTTCTTTGCTATCTGGATATTTAATAATCGAATGATAAATTTTGACATTTGAATAATTAATTTGCATGCTAATAGCTTCATTAAAATAATCAATTATTGCTTTTTTTGAACCAAATCAAAAACGTTTAATTTTCTTAGTAAAGTGATAATCATCATTTCTCACTTTTTTGTCAGGTGGAATTGGCTCATAAAATTGAGGTTTAGTTTGTATATTAATATCACCAATGTCATCAATAACTAAGCCTAATTTATAATTAATATCAAAAGTACCATTATTTGAATTTTTATCTGTATTGTAAATTAAACTAAAATCATTTAACTTAACATGATATTTTGCATTATATAAATTTAGTAAAGCAAAATTATAAGAATAATATAAATACAAGGAGCGTTTAATTGTTTGATCAAAATAATCTTTTAAACTCTCATAGAGGTTTAGAAAAATTTTAGTTTCTTTATTTTGAGATTGATTTAATATTTGTTTTTCATTTGCAAGATTAATATTATTATTTGTGATTGATTGAAACTTGATTTGCGTATCTTGATTAATTGTTACTTTTTTAGATTTTTTTGTTGAACAACTAGTTAATAAAACTAAACTAATAATAGTTGTTAATAATATACTAATAAAGATTATTAATCTTGCTTTGAGATTACTTTTTGTTTTCATATATACTTGCCCTAAAATCTTATGTTAAAGAGCCTACACTTCCTTTAATTTATTTTGATTTATTAAAAATACATTTTGTTAATAATGCTTCAACGCTTATTAATTTTAATTGTATTAATATACATCTTATAAATAATAGAAATGCAAATAATAATAAAACGAGAGCAAAAAATACGTTTGCCATAAAAAATGCGAATGGTATGATTAAAAAATTTATTTTGATTATTATTTAAATTAATCATCGTATTTTTTTCTCCTTTTGGTTATTGTGTTATATTATAAGGTTTTTTTACTAAAATATATAATTAAATACCAAATATTACATTTTTTTTTACAAAAATAATCATTAATAAACTTATTTTTAACTAATTTATTTCAAAAAAAATAAAAAAAATGGTCACGACGACCATTTTATTTCTCATTAAATTTTTAACTAATAGTAGATTTCTTAACAACCATTTCTCCATCAATATCAATAATTGGATAGATCACTATTAAACAATTCTTATCAATATCGCGCACTAAATGAATTAAAGATGGTAACTCAATATATGGAGAAATAATTTCTAATGAATAATTTGTTCTTAATGTTAATGAATCACTTAAACTATTTAAAGTAATTGAATTATTAAAATCATTAGCACGTAAATTTTCAATGATAGCATTAACGTTTTTTGAATAAACTTGAATTTTCAAACTTTTATGTTTTGGAAAATAAATGTTAAAAACAATTCCTAAAACAATTGAAGCAAGAATTGATGCTACCATATTTGGTGAAAAGAAATATTGTGCATCTCAATAACGAGAGTTAATCATACCAGCAGGAATGAATGATCCTAAAACAATTCCAATAATCAATGTTGCAACATTAAAATAGGTTAATATTGAACCGGTAGGTTTTCCATATTTTTTAGAATATCAAAATGAGATAATATCTGTTCCACCTGACGAACCTCCAGCAATATAAACAATCGATAAGAAGATACCATCAAAAATTGGATAAATAACTGCATAAATTAGAATTGAAGGAATTTTACTTGCTTGATCAGGATCTACTCAAGATAAAATTTGTACTTTATTAATAATAAGATCATGAAAAATATATAAGGGCTTAGCAAATTCATACAAAGATTGTCGATAAGTCAAACTTTGGTTTAAATGAAATAAATCACCAATTGTCGCATTAGGATTTGCTTGTACATAATGCATAAATTCATCAGCAATTTTTGAATTAGTAATATTAGAATAATTCAAGACACCAGTTTCAATATTTTTAACTATTTTTTCATCTAAAATACCATTAGTAAAAAACAAATTAATAGGTGGATAACTTAAACGGTTGTCGCCAAAAATCATAATTTTTTCTACGTTTGGAATTTGACTTAAAGCAAAACCAAAAACTTGCACAGTAATAATATATGTCAATGTCATTAATGTAAAATGCTTGCCAATTTTTTTATAAGAAAAAATTAATAAAGGAATATTTACAAAAATTGCAAATAATCAAAACATAATATCGTATGCTAATTTGGCTTCTTTTGGTGAACTATGATTTGAAATCATAATTGATTGTAAAATTCGTGCGATCCCTTGTGATGTTCCCATAATGCCAGCTGAATAAATTCCAGTATTATGAACTAATAATAAAACTAATAAACTCGCAAGAAGTGAAAAAATAACAATAATTAAGTAACGTAAGAAGATTTTTTTAGTTGAATAAAGAGCGGCAAACTTTAAAAGGCCTGCTTTATAACGAATTTTTTCAATTTGTACACTTTGTTGAATAGTTGCTTCGTTGCTTATTTGTTTTAATAAATTATTTTCTGTTCTTAATACTTCTTTAGTTTTATTTGTTCAATTAAAAATCTTTTTAATTTTGTTTTTATGATGCGTTTTTTCTTCGTTATTACTCAATTAAATCAACCCCTTTTAGTCTTTTTATAAAAAGAAAGAATTTTATATTCTACTCAAAATAATATTTTAAGGATAAACATAAAAAAAACAACAACTATTTATAGTAATTGTTGTTTTTATTCAAATAAAACATTTTATTGTTTATTTAATTCTTTAATTCTTGCAGATTTGCCTGAACGATTACGCATGTATGAAATATAAGCACGTCTTACTTTACCATACTTGATAACTTCAATTTTTTCAACAAGTGGAGAATGAATATTGAATGATTGTTCAACACCTATACCACTTGATTCTTTACGAACAATAACTGTTTCACTTGAACCAGAACCACGACGACGTAAAACAACGCCTTCAAACTTTTGAATTCGTGATTTTTTTCCTTCTACAATTCGATTATGAACGATAATTGTATCACCAGAATCAAAATTAGGAATATCTGTTTTTAATTGTGTTGAATTAACAAAATTCATAATTTCGCCTTTGTTAATCTTAAATAAAGCCATTTTTTACACCTACTTTTTGTTATTTAAATATTTTTGATATAAATCAGGACGATTCTTTTTAGTAATCGTCTCTTGTTGCTGTTTACGAAAATCAGCAATATTTTTATGATGACCAGATAATAGTATATCCGGTACTTTATGCCCTTCAAAAACAAGAGGGCGTGTGTAAACAGGATAATCTAATAAGTAGTTATTAAATGATTCAGTTTCTAAACTAGAAGGAGAAATAACGCCATCTAACAAACGAATAACAGCATCAGAAATTACCATACTTGGTAATTCCCCCCCTGTTAAGACAAAATCACCGATACTATATTGGGCGTCAATGTAATAATTAATACGTTCATCAAAACCTTCATAATGACCAGCAATAATGATGATATGATCATATTTACTAACAAAATTGTTTGCTAATTCTTGATTAAAAACTTGACCTTTTGGTGTTGTTAAAATCACATATGAATTAGAAGAACGAATTGCACGAATGGCAGCAACAATTGGTTCAATCCTTAAAACCATACCTGCTCCGCCACCATATTGGTAATCATCAACTTTTTTATGTTTATCATTTGTATATAAACGAAAATCGATAACTTCTATTATAACTTGGTTATTTTTAATAGCATTACTAATAATTGAATGCTTTATCCATGTTTCATATAATTCAGGAAATAAAGATAAAATCGATATTTTCATTAATGTTATAAATTATTTAGCTTTACTTAAAGCAGCTTTACGTTTTTTATTTGCATCTTTTAAAGCAATAAATTCTTTTCAAATACCTTCTTGTGATAAGATATTTTTTACCGTTTCACTAGGTTGTGCTCCGTTTTGTAATTGAGCTAAAATAGCTTCTTTTTTTAAAACAACTTGTCCTAAAACAGGATCATAATGACCTAAATTTTCAATATATGCACCATTAGCTTTGGTTTTAGCATCCATAACTACAATACGAAAAAATGGTTTTTTATGTGTTCCTACTCTTGTTAATCTAATCTTTACCAAAATTTTCACCTCGTTTGTTTTATTATTAAAATAACTTTTAAATTATAAATAAAAAAAACCAAGCTGTCAAGTATTTTTACTTAACGCTTTGGTTTTTATTTTAGTAAGTAATTATTAATAAATAATGCAACAGAATTAGAATTATTTTTATAATTAATAATCACATCAACATGTTCAATAATTGTTTTAGATTTAGTTCTAGCAGCCGCTGCTAAACCACTAATTTTAAACATTGGAATATCATTAGGCGAATCGCCAATCGTTGCAACCTTATCTAAATTAATCTGGTATAAATTAGCAATAAATCGTAATGATGATGCCTTATTAATATTTTTATTAGTCACTTCAACAATGTATTTTGAGGTGAATGAAATATTTACTTGATCACTAAATTCTTTAATCAATTGATCTATAACCTCGTGTTTTAATTTTTTAACAAAATTTGAAGGTAAAATATTAATTTTATAAAATTTATCATTTTTATTAAAAATTGGGTTTAAACAAACTTTTCTTTTTGTGTGATGAAGTTGTAATAAAAATTTATAGTTAATATTATAAACATCTAAAAAATGTGTTTGCATAAACCTTTGGTTATATGGTCAAAATCCTAATCCATGTTTTAATGAAAATTTATAGATTTCATTCACTATATCTTTATTAATTGTTGATTCAAACAATACTTTTTCATTAATAACATCATAAATATATGAGCCATTAAAACATGAAATATATTGGATTAATTCCTTGATTTGATCATGAATTAAATGCACAATCTTTAAAGTATTTTCTAATGAACGTCCTGTACTTAGTACAACCTTACCGCCTAAACTAATATATTTTTTTAATCCTTGTAAATTAGCTTTACTAATGTTTTTTGTTTTCGTTAATAAAGTACCATCTAGATCAATAACTAACATCTTATATTGCATATTTTATAATTTCCTTAAAGGCTCTAATTTTTATAAACCGTTTGAAATTAAATCATCAATATCAACTTCTTGTTCAATTTCTTCAACTTCAGCTTGTTTGATAAATTCAACATAATTATTGTCTTTTCTAAACTGTTCGACCAAATCATTATTAATAATTGTGACATTAATAATTGGATTTTTCTTACGTCATTTTCAAACAATTGATTTAACATTTCCACTAACTATTTCTTTTAGTTTTTTTTCATCAAATTCTTTTTTTGCCAACGCTTCTTCTAAACTTGATTTTGCTACATTAGAAATTTTATTAATTAAATTAGTTGATTCTTTGGCAAAAAAACATCCTCGTGTTGAAATACTTACAGCAGAGTTTAACTTAGCTTTTTTAAAATCAGCATTTAAAACTAGATTTAAAATACCATCACTGGATAAAACAACACGTTCACTTAATAATTTACTAATTTTAGAACTAATTTCATAACCATTAATAAATTTAGGTTCAGCATCAACATAAATATTAGTATGACTTAAAACACCATCTAATAATTGTAATTTTTGGCCATTTGGTGCAATAATGACATGGTCTTTATCAAAACCTTGGTCAACAGCATTTTGTTTTAAAGCACGAAACATTTTATATTCCCCATGGATTGGAAATAAATATGATGGATTAATTGCTTTAATCATTAATTGGTGTTCACTCCGTGTGGCATGACCAGAAGCATGAATCTTTTTGTTAGGTGAATTTTCATAAACTGTTAATCCGAGTTTATAAAGTTTATTAACCATTGCTTCGACTTGAGCATAGTTTCCTGGGATTGGATTTGATGATAAGATAATTGTATCTGATGGTTTTAAAGTAATTTTTGAGTGGTTATTATTAGCCATAACATTTAAAGCCGCCATTTTTTCACCTTGTGAACCAGTTAAAATTACAACAATTTCATGATCTTTATAAAATGGCAATTCTTTATGTGTGATAAATGAAGATTCAGGAACATTTAAATAACCCAATTTTCGACTTGTTTTAATATTAGCTTCCATTGATTTACCAATGATACAGATTTTTTTATTTAAACCAACAGCTATAGCAATAATTTCTTCAACACGACCTAAATTAGAAGCAAATGTTGAAATAAAAGTTCGTCCTTTAATATTTACCATATAATCACGAATGTTATCAATAACATATCGTTCACTTTCACTAAATCCAGGAATTTCAGCACTTGTTGATTCGCACATTAATACTGAGATTCCACGATTAGAAATTTGTGAAATCTTAGCTAAATTAGTCTCATCACCAGCTGTAGCAAAATCAAATCTAAAATCACCAGTTGTTACAATGTATCCGTTTGGTGTTTTTACACAAATTCCAAATGAATCAGGAATTGAATGACAAACACGATAAAAATCAACTTCAAAATATTTTGTTTTATACATTGACTCATCTTCAAAGACAATAATACGCGGAGGTTTAATATCTTTATATTCACTTAAACGACGTTCAATTAATTTTGCTGCTAATGTTGGTGCATAGATAGTCTTAATTTTAACATGTCGCAAAATGTGAGGAATCCCCCCAATATGGTCTTCATGACCATGAGTAACTACTAATGAATGAATTTTATGATTGTTTTTTATTAAATAATCAAAATTGGCAACAGTTCCATCAAATCCTGGTAAAGATGCATTAGCAAATTTAATGCCCGCATCAATTAAAATAATTTCATCTTCATGTTCAACAACATAAGTGTTTTTACCAATTTCTTCTAGCCCCCCTAAAGCATAAACATATGTAGGACTTTTTTTGGTATTTTCCATTTTAACTCCTTATAATTGGTTTTATTATTAAAAATTTATTTATATAAACATATAAACAATGTTGTAACATCATTTATACAAATCTTGATATATATTATTAATAATAATTATATTAGAAAAAGTTAAAAATATGAAAAATGATTATTATTTTAGTTGATATTGAAGTTATATTTAATAAATTAAAAAGTATTAAGAATTATACTACTCTTAATACTTTGTACAATTAGTGAATATTTTGATTAAAAATTATTTTGTTGCCATAAAACATAATCAATTTTATTATTGTTATTATTTGATGATAACGAATCATTAATTCGTGACACAATTTTATGTTTATCAATATATCATTCATACTCTTTAATTCTGTAAGTTGAATAACCTCGATCTTCTAAAAAATATTGTCGATCAATATCCTCAAACATAATCTGAACACTACGGTTTTCTTTTCAAGTTTCTAGTAGAATTGTTTTTACAATTTCTTTAGTTTCTTTTTTAATAATTACTAAATCAATTTTTTTAGTACCAATGTTTCAATTTGGAAAGATTTGGTATTTATTTGATAATTTTTTTGTTAGTTCGCTATAGATTTCTTTAACTAAATCATTATCAAATTCTAAATATGTTTGTTGTTCTAAACTTTCAAGTGAATCATTAATACTTAATTGACCATTAATTCGATCAACATATTCAATAAAGCGTTTAAATGTCAGTGCATTTTGATTATTAAGATTTGAAACTTGAATTTGATGACCATAAAGTGATTTTATAACAATCATTTTTTTACGTGCACGAGTGATCGCTACATTTAAACGATTCATTCCGCCCTTAGCATTAAGTGGTCCAAAATTATTACGTAAATTTCCTTCAGGATTTGGGCCATAAGCAATTGATAAAATAACTAAATCACCTTCGTTACCCTGAACATTTTCAAGATTAGTTATCACAATTTCATTATTTTCAATTTTGTCACACAATCCCTTTTCAAATATATTCATTCGTTCAAAAAGTAGGTTTTCAACTAGACTAGCTTGTATAGCATTAAATGTTACAATTAAGATTTTTTCATATTTTTTTCAATTATCAATTAATGTTGCAATTGTTTGTTCTGCTTCTAATGGATTACCTTTTTCTCAAACTCCATTAACATTAATAACGTCAATTCCTTTTTCAAAAGCACCTTGGCGTGTGGCTACTTCTAGATTATTGTTATAAATGTATTTATTTGAAAACTCGATTAACTCTTTTGAATCAGAACGATAATGATTTTTTAAATGATATTCATTTCATCATGAAGTTTTAGCACGTTCTAATAAAGAATCTACTTTATCAAAATCATCAATTTCAAAGTCACTATCAGCTAACTTATTAATAAAGAATGATGTTGGCTTTAATTGTTTATCATCACCAGAGACAACTTTAGTTTTACAACGATACACAATAGGATATGATCGTTCAATTGTCATTTGGGATGCTTCATCAAAAATTCCATAATCAAATTCATTCTCAACTAATGGAATTAAAGATGCAACATTATCTGGACGCGCAACCCAAATCGGAAATAAACGTTTTAAAGCAGTGTAATATTTAGATAAATAACGTGAAATTGATGGTCAAGAACGTGATGAAGCAATTCGTAATGCGTTAGTAATTTCATCTTTTTCTTGTTGAGGTAGTTTTGTTAAATAATTTCTTAAATTATTAATATATTTTTTAAAAACAATTTCACCAACAATTTTAGCGGAGCGCATTGATTCACGTCTTAATTGAATAATAATATCTTGCAATAAACGCCCTTTAGTTTCAGAAAACATTGGAATTATATGTGTAATTTCATCTCATAAAACAATCACTTTTAATTTCTTAAATTGATCGTGCGTGATTAATGTTGAAACATGTTTCATAATTTTACCAATCTTTTCAAGATCAAATAAAATTAATGGTTCTAAATACAGCGTTTTAATATATGGTAAAGATAATCATGATCATTCACGAATAATATCTTGCATTGTTGGTGTATAAATTTCAGCAAGCGTATGTAATTTTGACAAAAAATCAACATCCTGGTTGATAAATTCACGATACGAAGCAATTTGGTCCATTTTTGGTTTAGATAAATATTCAATATTATTTAAAAAATCTATGAATAATTCAATTACTTCTTGACTATCACGATTGCGTGTTTTAATTTCTTTTAAACTTAATGATGATTCATCGCTTGGGTCAGCGTTAGTAATAATTGTACCGTTACTAATAAATTCAGCAAAAATAATTTGTTTGTTTTCATCACTTGCATTATTATAAATTGATAAAAATGCTGAAATACGATCTTTGTTTTTAATTAGAAAACTAAATCATTCATTTTTGGCTAATAATTTTTTGTGTTTTGTAAAAAAATTATCACATAAATCAATAATTTCATTTAGTTCTTGTGTTGTTTTTGATTGCAAACTAAAATCTTTATCTATCACATCTTTACGGAACTTTAAATAATCACCAATTTTGTCTATAAAAATACGTTTATCACGAATTGATTTATTCATAAAAATAGTGTTCGATTCAAGATTATGTTCAGCTAAAAAGTTGTAATAATTATCAATGTCTTTGGTGATTCTATTAGCATGCATCAAAAATTTTGTCACTAATTCATCATTGGTTTGAATTTTATTGGTAATCATTTTTAAATGTTTTAAAATTTCTATAGAACTATAATTATCTGTTAGCTTATATTTTTTAATAAAAGAAGTAAATCTTAGATAAGCTGTAAATAAATCTTCAATTTTTAACAAATTGTATTCATTAAAAATAGTGCTGATCTCTTCAAATAATGTTGTTCGTTTTTCATTTTCTTCATTAAATTGTTGGGGAGTTAATCATTCTTTAACAATTTGTTCTCCTAATTCATTTTTGGTAGCCACATAATCAGCATAGTCCATTTTATAAATGCCATCATTATAATCTTCTATACTCCAGTGTTTTTTAACTAATTGTAGTAATTCAGAATTTCAATCCTCATAATTTTTAAAAAACATTGATTCCTCTGGAGTAAATTTAATTGGTTCTATTTCTTTAATCTTTGTAGAACGAGATTGTTCACGATACCATTGTGTACCTAATAAATCATTTAAATTAGAAATTTTTTCAAAAAAAGTTTCTTTGTTTGTTAAATCATAAACATATAAAGCAAATTGTGAAAGCGAACCTATTCTTTCTGTTAATACATCTAAAGCCGCACGTTTTTCTGATACTAATAAACTACTTTTTCCTTTTAATAAAACATTAAAGATAATATTTGCAATTACTTCAGACTTTCCTGTTCCAGGAGGTCCATAAATCAAAGTATTTTGTGAAAGTGATGATGCAACAGCATATTTTTGAAAAATATTTAGAGGACGTCCAATTTCCACCACCATTTGTTCTTTAATTACTTTATCTTCATAATATTCAACTGGTTTATTCAAACCATCGTTTTCTGATTCAAATGGATCAACATCCATTTCAATAATTTTATGTAAATCAGCTTTTAAAGCGCCCCCATCGGGTTCGAATAACCCCAGTACAGCTGATGGTTCAATTTCAAAAGTTGTATATCGATCTAAAATTTGTGTCTCATTTTCGTTCATGAAAGGAACAAATTCGTTTTCGTTAATATTAATTTTTTGACCTGTCATATCTTCAATCATTTTAATAGTTGAAGACAATTCATAATTAGTCAACAATTCTGTTGTTTCAACCTTAAAATCTTGATAACCTTTTTTTAAAAAGATTTGGATTTTTTCATTAACAATTGGCTCATCTTGAATTTTAGCGATAAAAATTTTATCAGCTTCTTCTCGAATTTCAACTTTAAATAAAGTTAATGGTGATTTAAAAGGATCGTTTGGTAATAATTTTCCTTTCAAAAAATTAAAAGTAAAGTAAAGAGGTCAAACAGTTGTATCTTCAAAATAATTTTTTGCTAGTCTATTAATAGAAATAAACTTTTTTCTAAATGCTAACAATTGTTCAATTGCTAAAGGAATAATTTTTTTCTTATTTGCATGAAAATCACGTTGTAGTAAATTAATTTTATTATCTGCTAAATTTACATTGTAATTTACTAAGATTTCTAAAAATTCACCAATATTTAAAGCATTTTTTAAACTTTCTTCAAATAAATTTAAATTCTTACCTACATTTAATTCAACATAACTAATTTCGCCATTAACAAAACTAATTAGATCTTCTTTTTTAATATACTTAAATAAGTCTATATTTCTTGATGATGAAAGTCTTGTTAAAATAATTGAATCATGCGGATTTAAATTAACAAGATTCATCAATTTTTGTTTAATCGCTTTTTTCATACTTGTGGATACCTCGTTTTTTATAATATGATTATTTTAACTAAAAATAAGAAAGTTTTAATATCAAATTATTTATCTTATTTGTGCTAATATAATTCATATTTTTAATCTACATTTAAAAAATAACTTTGTTATAAAGTTGTATAATTATATAACATACAAATTAAATGGATTAAGTAAGCAAACTAAATTTATATGAGAAATAATTTATCTGATTTGGAAATCGAAAAATTGACCAAAACATTAGTATCAAAAAACAAAAGAGTTGTAGCTTTATATGGCGTTCCCGAAAACACTTCTTATAAACTAATGAACGATCTAATTAGTTTAATGGATGTAGAAATTCCTAATTGATCATCAATTTCAAGCGCAACTGAAGACCAATGTATTAATGATATTAAAAATTTTTTACTGTCAAATGCAAGTTTAGAAAACTTTAAAAACTTGCCTTCTAATAACCCTTTAATTAATTGGTGGAAAAGACGCCGTTTAAATACTGTTGTTAAAAAGATTGAAGAAATCAACTCAGCGTTCGCAGACCGTGAAATAACATCTCGTTCAAAAATCTTTTTGATGCCTGTTTTAACAGCATTTAGTACTTTAGGAACTACACTAGCTGTTCCTTTAATATCTGTTACTTTTTTACGGGGTGATGCAATTATTAATTTGTGGGGTAAAGATGGATATATTGCTTTCTTAAGTTTACTATTTTCTTTAGTTGTTGCTGTTATTATTTCAGCTTTTGTCGCTTTATTTAGTAGTTTAAAAAATAATAAACGTAATTATATTGTTTCAAACATGACCAAAGGTCTTAAAAGAATATATGATAAATATTTTATCGAAAGTAATTCTCAAGAAAAGATTAATGCTAAAGTAACTTTTTATTCACGCTTTTTAGAACGTTCTAAATTCGTTGTTCAAAATAATTACACATTTTTTTATGATGTTGTAGATATTAATAGTGATCAATATCCTAAAATATTAAAATATTTCAAAACCTTAAACCAATTAAATAATACAGTAATCTTCGATGCTAGTGGTTTTAAATATTTAGACGAACGTAAAATTTTCCGTAACATTATCGATTTAGAGAAAACAAATGTTGTCCGTTTGGATCGTTATAAAACAAAAACAAGCGGACGTCGCTTAATGAGTTTTATTTTCTATCAATTATCAATCATTGCTAATGTTAATACACGAAAACTTTTACAAAAATTTCCTTTCTTTGTCAACTCTTTATATCGTTTTTTAGATTACAGCGAAAAAAATACTGAGTTATTAACACTTTTATTAGACATTAAAAAACACGCTTCAAAAACAGAAATTCCATTAAACGATGAATCACAATTATTTTTTGTAGACTTTTTTACATTCGTGGTTTTTAAAGCTTTGGATGAATTAGGATTTGAGACGCTAATGAATGATTTAACAGTCTATGGTCGTCCATCTGAAATCACTAAGAAAAATATAACTTATAATTCATTAAAATTGGATTACATCATTAATCGTAATGCGCGTAATTTTGGACAACAAGCATTATTGTTTAACTTATTAGATTATTTTGATGAGACAGTAAATAAAAATATCTTTAACGAATTAGGAAATAGTAATAAAAACATGATTTTTTCTAAAAATCATCAATTAAATTTAGCCAATGAAGCTTTAAGTAAAAAAGGTTTTACAAAGCGTGAAATTGATTTAAATAATCATTGATATGATGCTTTATATTCTAATCTTCATGATGATGAAGACATGTTTGTTAAAATTATTGAAATTAAAGATAATGTTGATATCTTAAATGTATTAGATGAACTCTTTGTTCGTGCTCAAAATGATGGTGTTAAAAATTTATTAATTTATGTTTTTAATGTAAAAATGTTATATTCATTAATAGATAATGAATACGAGTTGGTTAATGAGTCAATTATTTAATACTTAATATATAAGTTTTTAAATTTAATTATTTTATTTAAAATAATAGGAGTAAAATAAAACGATGACAAATGATGAGCGTAAAGAATTTATTAGAAAAAATAAAATTATTTATTTTAATCGAATTCGTTACTTTTTTTATGAATGAACAGATATGAAAGCATATCAACGCATGTTAGTGCCTGAAACTTTTTTCTCATTTTTTTATCAATTATTCGTCTTAATGATTGCTTTTTGTTCCGTTACAATTATTATTTATAATCAAATTGAATTAAAACAAGCTAATGAAGAGCACATAGACTTTATTGCTAAATATTTTGAAGTTTATTATGCTTTTAATATTTTTTTTATTATTGATTATTTAATTCGTATTTCATACGCTGATTACACATACAATTCAATTTCAAGACTAAAGGCTTTTTTAATAGCACCATTTCGTTTTGTTAATTTATTGGATCTAGTATCTTTTGTAGCAATTGTTATCATTTATAATACAGGATTATTAGATTTTGTAGCAAAAATGAATGAAACAACTTCATATTCACAAAAATTTGATTATTATTATCAAATCATCAATAATAATGCTTATATGAATGTTGTTCCTTGTATGTTTTTAATTAAAATCTTAGGTGCGCATTCTAAAATTATCAAAAATGTTATTTTGAGTAGTGAAGTTAATTTCTTTTGACAAATTTTTAAACGGCGTTGACGTGTATTATTATCATCATTCTTAATTTTAGTTTTATTTACTTTTCTATTAAGTTTTATTATTTATAGAATTGAACAAAATTATTATGAAATAAAGCATATTTTGCCTGGTAATCCGTTGTACAAACTTAAAAATTTTGGTGAAACTTTGTGGTTTTCTATGGGAACAATTACCACGATAGCTTATGGTGATGTTACACCTGTTTCTCCAGCTGGTAAAGTATTTGCCGTTATTTTAGGTGTAATTGGTGTTACCTATTATGGTTTTCTGACTTCATTATTTGCTTCAGCTTTAATTTCAGTAATTAATGAATTTGGTAAACGCCGTGATAGCCGTAGATTGTTAGAATTTCAAAATGAAAACGAGCGATTATTGCATGAATTTTCTGAGCAAATTAAAGTAGATATTGTCCAAGAATTAATTAAAAATAATGTTATTCAGGATCCAGAAGAAATTAAACGAATTGAAGATCTTCAAAATCAAGAACGTGAAGCTTTAAAAATGAAAGCGAAACGCCGAAAGAAAATTTATTTTAGTGATGATTTATTTGATGATACAAAACGAATTAGTGTTTCAAACGTCAAAGTACGTAGTGCTTCAAATGTAACAAAAGTATTAGGTCGATCATCAACAAAAAAATAATTAAAAACCTGCAAGGTTAAATTGCTGGTTTTTAATTTTATTTTCAATATTTACCTCACTCAATGTCTTTTTGTTTTCACTGAGGATCATCTCAAAAAGTAAAAAAAGCGTTTGATGTGTTAAAAGTAATTTCACCAATATACAAGCGATGATCAACATAATAAAAATCAATACGAAAGTGTTTAAAATCATTTTTTAAAACTTCATAAATTTTTTGGCAAACATCTTTTATTTCACTAAAGTCAAAATTAATTATTTCATGATTTAAAATTGATTTATTATTTTTTAAATCAAAAATATTACTTTTTAAAAAATCCCAATTTCAATTATTTTTTTCAATTTCATCCTTATTCATATATAAACAAAATTGCTCTTGTGCAAAACAAAATATTTTATAATCAGCAACGAGTGTTTGTTTTCCTAATAAAGGTTCAATAAGTACTTGTGGTTTAATTTGTGAATAACATCATGTTTCATAAAAATTACGTGGATGATTAATTTTTTTATTAAGCAAGATGTTATTAAAATGAGTTATTATTTGTGTTAATTCTGCTTGTGAAGTAGTTTCACGAATAATATATAAATCTTCATTTTCAGTGCTATTATTCAATTTAATAATATAAGGTTTAGGGAACTTATTAAGATCTAATAAAGTAATTTGATTTTGACGATTAAAAATTGCTAAAGTTGGAACTTGATATTGATATAATCGATGTTTTATTAATCATTTTTTAAAACTTATTTTATCGACAATTTCTAAAATTTTCGATTGATCTGTATTTAAATACATATAAAGTAGTTTTTCATTATAAGTTTTTGGGTCTTGCAAATTCGGAGTATAACCCATTGTTTTGCTTCATATATTTATTAAAGATTTTTTAAATTGATTACGATCATTTTTATAATATAATCTTGTAATTTCATTTAATTCTTTAATTAATTTATCAGTTATCATATTTTTTATTCCTTGATTAAAACATTAACTCTCTTAGTAATTATTTTAGGAGCATATGATAATTTTGAAGCACTTATATTATCAGACCACGCCCCATCTTGTCGATCTATCAATCAATTATTAATATTATTAATTATTAAATTTTGTGATAATAAATATTGATACATACCTCTAATTTCACGATCTGTTTGCTCAATAAGAATTTCTGCAATATTTGGACGAGTATAAACTAATGTAAATCCAACTATTTTATTTATTGATTTTTTTATTAAAAGTGATCCCATAAAATAAGGATTAGTTTGTGTGTTTAATAACAAATCAGAATTAGAATTAACTAGCATTCTTTTTGAATTAATAAAATTTTTAACATCTCATTCTTTTAAGAAAGTGCAAACCTCATGTAAATGAAATTTAGGATTATACTTAATAATTTCATAATCATTTTTAAAATTTTTAATAAAAAAATTAAGATTATTACGCTTTTTTTGTAGAATTTTTCCACAAAAGTATTTTAATGATTGCGTTTCATAAATAAAATTTGAATATCAACTATAAATTAATTCAAAATTAAATTGAGATAAATTATTTAAATAATTTTCATCTTGTATTCCATTAATTGCTAATAAAAATTCTTTTTTAAAATTTGTTTTTAATGCTTCTAAAGCAATTGGAATCAATGTTGTTCAATCATATTTTTTTGCATCAAAATAAGCGAATATAATAAAAAATTTGCCAATAAACTGTGTTGCAATTTTATTTTGTTCAATTATCTTTAATTCTTCATTTGCTTGTGCATAAAATAGAACAATATTTTTATCTTTTAAATACTCAAAATAAATATCATAACCATAATAAGTTCATAATAATAATGTCAAGGTCGAAATTTGTTGTCCAGGATTAATATCTTCTTTTATTTGCTCAACAAATTCATAATTATTTCATGTTAGTTTTGTATACATATAACCTTATAAGATATAATAAAAATCCATATAAAATGGATTTTTAAATGTTTAATAATTAAAAATAAATTAACGTTTTGTAAATTGAGGAGCACGACGTGCACCATATAGCCCAAATTTCTTACGTTCTTTAACACGTGAATCACGTGTTACTAAACCAGCTTTACGTAAATCGGTTTTTAAATCTTCGCGAGTTTGAATTAAAGCACGAGTAATTCCTAAACGAATTGCTCCAGCTTGTCCATTAAATCCACCACCAATAACTTTAACATAAACATCATAAGTTTCAGCTGTTTTTGTTAAAACCAATGGTTGCATCATGTCTTGGATAACTAATTTATTTGGAAAATAATTTTCTGGTTGACGATCATTAACAAGAACCTTTCCAGAACCTGGAACTAATTTAACTCTTGCAATTGAAGATTTACGACGACCTAAACCTTTGTATTCAACAATATTACTTTTTTGCATAATAATTTAATTCCTTCTTCTATTTTAATTTTAATTCCAAAATAGTTGGTTGTTGTGCTTCATGGGGATGTTTATCATTTTTATAAATGAATAATTTGTTTAGAATTTGTTTTGCTAATTTATTTTTTGGAAGCATTCCTTTAACTGAACGACGAATAAGTTCATCTGAATATTTGCTAATCATTTCTTCCCCACTACGTGTTCTTAAACCACCAATATAGTGTGAATGATTATATCAATTTTCACGTAATGCTTTTTGACCAGTTAAAACAACTTTATCTGAATTGATAACTACCACATAATCACCTGCATCAACGTTTGGTGTATAATCAACTTTATTCTTTCCTCTTAAAATATCTGCTACTTTAACAGATAAACGACCTAAAACTAAATCTGTTGCATCAACTAAATATCATTGTCGACGCGCAATAGCGACTTCTTTCTTAAGCATTGAAGACTTTTGCATTTTTTCTCTCCTTAAAAAAAGTTCTTATTTCTGTATAAATAAGTTTTAAAAATTAAAAATATTGGATTTTTTAGATGTAACTAAATATTATTATACTAAAAAGTTAACAAAATAATATAGAATAAAAATCAAATCTTTTATATTATTTAAAATAATCACTCATTAATGTTTCTTTTTTTAAAAAAACTTTTATATTTTTACAATTTATGGTAAATTAATTATTTTTTATATTTTTGATATATAGATTATCGTAAATTCCAAATTTTATCGTTAAATAATATTAGGAGTCTATAAAAGGAATCTATAAAAAATTATGAAAAGAAAGAATAAAATAATAACATCATCATTAGCTTTATTGTTTACAGGAGTAATAGCAACGATAAGTATTGCCGCTTGCTCAAAACAAAATAATCAAAAAACAAAAAATTTTAATTCACAAGAACAAGCAAATAAGATTATTGAGGCTATATTAAATAAAAAAGAAGGTAAGGATAATTTTATCGATTGAGTTCATTGATGAAATAGTCCATTTCAACAAGCACGCAAACTTGCAAAAGATTTAGATAAATATATTGATTTAACAAAATCTAAAAATTTTAAATCAATGATTGATAAAAATGAATATAAGTCAACTTTTAGTGCACAAATTGAAAATGTAATTAGGATCATTAAAGATGATATTAAAATGTATGCTAATTCACCATTTTGAAAAAAATGACGCCAGCAAAAGAAAACAGCACTATTTTTAATTAATTATGCACCTATTCAAAAAGATGATAGCCAAATTAATGCTCCAGGTATTTTATTACCTGCTGAATACCCATTATTATATTCTAAACCTGATTTTGAAGAACTACCAGGATTCGGTGCATTTTTTCCTACACCAAAATCTATGGATGCAGTCGATCTTTTAGATACTTGAAAATCGTTTGGATCATTAATTTCATCTAAAGGTAATTCTGTTGAAAAAAGCGTTTTAGCATCTAAATTACAAAATTCATTTGCAAAAACAGCAGATAAAGTTGTTTACATTTATGATGATGCTATTGTCCCTAATATTTATGATAAGAATGGCAATCGTAATTTAAAAATTACACAAGAATTTGCTAATTGAATGATTAACCAAAATTATAAAGGTTATTTAGCTCGTGAATTTTTAAAAATAAATCAAAAAAATGATTTAATTCCTTTACCAATGAGTATTGTTTGACACGCAAGTTATGGTATCATCGGAATGCATCGTATGTTATATACTTTATCAAAAGCTTTTGGAATGCCAAAAGATGAATTAGAACATTTGAAAGCACAAGAAAAATTTAAAATTCCAACTTTAAAAAAATTACTAACAAATGATGAATTAGAATTGAAAAATGGTATACAAACGATTAAAACAGGCATTGATTCGCCATTTAAATATCATCGCGATCAAAACCGTGATGATTGAAAAATTTGAGCAACTAATTCCCAAGTTTTAGATATTTGTATTGCTTTGGGTTTAAAACCAGATTTATTAGTTAAAGGCGAACTATCAACTAGTGTCCATGAAGATCCTAACTTAGCTTATTATTTAAATGATGTAATAAAAAACCAATTAAGTGATATAGAACAAATTAGTATTAAAAAAAACCACATTAATTGAACAGCAACAAATTATGAACCTATTAAAAATTTAAATGTTAATTTAATTTTAATGGGTGTGCATGGCTTAATTAAAAATTCAGCTTTTAAAAAAATGATGGATGAAGGTAAACAAATTAAAAATTGGGCCTTTACTGACCGCAGATTTAGCGATGAAACACGCCAATATGTTAAAAAAGGTGAAGAAGATTTATATAGCCAAAACGCATCAATTCTTGGTTGAGATGAGTTTTTAAAAACGAAGAACAATCAATAATAATTCTTACTTTAAAGTTAATAATTATTCAATTAAACTAATAAATATTTTAAAAACAGTATTAAAAATATTTTTTTAGAAAATTATTTTTTTTTAATTTCCTATTGTATAATATAAAAATAAAATTTTAAATTTTTTAAAAAAGAGGTCGTTAAAATGCGTCCTCTTTTTTAAAAGAATGATAAGGTTGTATCATGAAGATTAGTGTTAAAAAAACAAAGCAAATAGGTTTGTTTACATCTATTGCAATTATGATTAGTAGCGTTGTGGGAATTGGTATTTTTTTTAAAAATGGATCTATTTTTCGGTTTAATAACTTTAATGAAATAGGAATTATTATTTCTTGAGTGGTGGCAAGTTTAATCGCCTTTTTTACAGCATTAAGTTTTGCATATATTACCTTTTCTAAAAAATCTGGTTCTGGAATAGCTGGTATAATAGATGAATTAAAAGCTCCTAAATGTGCTCGTTTTATTTCTGTTTTGCAAACTTTTTTTTATAATGGAATACTGATGCCTTCCATTTCCTTTTTCGCTGCAGAATCATTATTAATGACAATAATACCTAAAAATTCATCATCACCACAAATATATCAAATTTTTATTTTGGCTATCGGGTTGTTTTTATTTTTTTTGTTGCTTAATTTTATTTCATTTAAATTTAGTTCAATTTTACAAAACATTGCAACAATTATTAAATTTATTCCTATTATTGCTATTGCTATTATTGGTATTACATATGGTATCAACAATGCACAAAATTCATTGTTCAATCATAATAATCCTAAGCATGCGAATTTTAGTCTTTTAGGAATATTAGCTTCTCTTCCTTCGATCTTATTCTCATTCGATTCTTTTTTAGGCATTTCATCATTACAACACAAAATTAAAAATGCTCAAAAAAATGTTCCAATTACATTAATTGTTGGTATGTTTTTAGTCGCTATTGTTTATATTCTAATAACTATAGGGCAAGTTTTTGTAGGCGAAGGTTATGCTTATGGTGTAATTAATAAAGTATTTAAAAATAATATCAATCTCCTAAAAATTATTACTATTATTGTTAATGTTTTTATTACAATTTCAATTATTGGTGTTTTAAATTCATTTGTTATTTTTTCAATTCATAATGCTCAATATGTAATTAATGAAAAAATTATTTTTTGATGATCTTGAATCCAACGTGTTCAATCAAAACATTTTAAAGAAGCACAAGGATTAATCAGTGTTTTATTCATTTTTTTTACATGAATAACCATTTTTATGATAATTAGTATTCCATTAAATACAGACGCGTATATTGATTTATTATCTAATTATCCAATTGTTTTCTTTTTTGCAGTTTATGGTTTAATAATTGCTTTTGCCTTTTATAAAAAAGTTAAAACAAAGCAAAAAATAAAAGGCATTAAAAAACAATATTATACAAGTGATGTTACAAAACGTCCTAAATGATTTTTTAATTATCAAAATAGTAGTTTAAAAAATAAGAATATTCTTAATAAGGAATTAAAAATTGCTAATAATTGAATTTTAAGTGTTTGAATAATTGGCATCACAAGTTGTTTATTTGTTTTTTTATACCAATTTTTATATGGATATACAATTTATGCTTGATTAGATCCTTATAATTTAAAACTATATACTTTTGGATTATTTTATGCAAATAATGTTAGTGTCATTCCATGAATCGTTAGTTTGTTATTTTTTGTTATGCTTATATTTTTCATAGGATTTCCATTTTTAAATGATGCTATTTTAAATCTTAATCATAAAAAAGTAAACAAACAGCAAAAAGTTTTTGTTTAAATGATTTATTGATTTAATATTTATTAATGAGGTATAATTGAATATTATGATTAAAAAAATAATACTAGTTTGCGAAATGTGCATGAGTCGAAATTATCAAACAACACGTAATAAATTTGCTATCTCACGACTTGAATTGAATAAATATTGTAAAAAATGCAATATGAAAACACTGCATAAGGAAACAAGATAAATAATGGTTAATGACAAAAAACAAAAATCAAATAAATATTTAACGTACCAAGATCAAGAATATGAACGTAATCTTTTATTAGAAAAAGAACGTAAACAACAAAAAAAGATTTTGGCACAACAAGCATATCAACAATTAGATCTTAATAAAAAATTAATTAAAAAAGCTAAAAATGATCAAAAACTTATTTTAAGACTACTAAAAGAAGATAAATCAATTTCAAAAACACAATTTAATACCCACCGTTTAGAATTAAAAAATACAATTGATCAAATGGTTGATGAATATTATGAATTATTAGAACAATATAGTGTAGATTTTGAAAAAATAAGTTTTAAATTAAAACGTTGGCTCTATGGCATTAATAAAGAAATCAGACGTACTACTTGGGCTTCTAAACGTTCTGTTATTATCAGTTTAATCATTGTAATTGTTATTGTTTTAATTCTTGCTGCAATATTTTTTGGTATTGATACAGGTTTTTATAAATTATCAGCAAAATAAAATTTTAAAAGTAAAGGAAAAGATTATGGCATATAAGATTAAAGATTTAGATTCTAAATTATTAAGTGATTTAAAAATTGATTTTAATCACAGACATCAATGATACATTGTTACGGTAGTAAGCGGTAATGAACAAAAAGTTATTGAAAATATTAAAGATAAATTAAATGGCTATGGTTATGGTGATAAATTATCAGATTTAAAAATTATTAAAGAAAAAATTAAAGAAGTTAAAATTTATGAGCCATCAGAAGCGCCACGGTCAATGAAGAATCGTGCAAACACAAAATGAGAAACAATAGTTGTTGATGGCGCAACAAAATATCGTTGTACAAAAATAAAAGAAGGTAATAAATTTAATGGATATATCTTTTTAAAAGCGGAAATGACCGATCAAATTTGGTTTTTAATTCGTAATACCCAAATGGTTACTGGTTTAGTTGGTTCATCTGGAAAAAATGTTAAACCAATTCCTGTACCTGAAGATAAGATCTTAAAATTAATTGCTGATAATGATGCTAAACGTGCTTTAATAAGTCTAAATGAAAAAGTTGACCATGAAGAAAATATTGAAGTTATTGAATTGCATGAAGACGAAAATTTTACGAACTTTGAAGTTGATCAAGAAGTTAAAATTATCGCAGATACTTTTTTTGGTGAAATTGCAAAAATTGCAAAAATTGATCAAAACAAGAAAATTGCCACTGTAGAATTTGAATTTTTTGGCCGAATTAACACACTAGATTTAAATTTTAATGATATTCAACTTTATGATGAAGAAAGTGATAAGTTAGAAAACTAATAAAAATAAAAAAACACTTTACATTTTTGTTTGTAAGGTGTTTTTTATTAAAATGTTTTTAGAAAAACTCATCCTATTTATATGAAAGTAATTAATTGAAAAGGGAAAAATGGAATACTACAACTTGTATTTATTATTTAAAAAAGAACTTTGTAAGGAATTGTAAAAAAGAATATTGATTTTAAAAATAAAATTTTTAAAATCTTATAGTTAAATACTTATTATAATAATAAAAAATAAAGGTATTTATGAAATATAAATAGTTTTTATCTTGTTTGTTTTTAAATCTTCAAACTAAATTAAAAGATTTATAACAATAAATGAGAATTCTAAAGAAAAAAGTTTTTTGTTAAAATAGAGACTAAAATATATTAACGTAATTAATTATCGAAATGTTTATTATCATAAACAAAAGTCGATGCATATAAGTTTTACGAGCCTTTAAAACTTATATGCATTACTATTATATTATTTTTTTAAAATTTATTAACTATTTTTTAATTTATATCCACGAATTCGGTGAGCATTCATTTTCTTTTCGATATGAGAGCGTTTGTTTTTTTGATTAATTTTTTGAATAGCTTCTTTAATTTTCTTTTTATATCCTGGTTTTATTTTTGTACTTGTTGTTGAGATTATTTTTTGAATTTCATTTTGTGTTTTTAAATCTTTAAATTGATTTTTTTTCTTAAAAAGAAATTCTTTATCAAATAACTCATTTTCTTTAATGAATTTATGGTGAAAGACGATTCCTTTTTTTGATAAATTCAATAACTTATCATGTTCTTTTTGATCATATAAAACATATGATTCTCCACTATATTTACCACGACCACTACGTCCTGCACGGTGAATGTATCATTCATTTTCAGTAGGCAAATTTCAATTAATAATATGACTTACACCATCAATATCTAAACCACGACTTGCAATATCTGAGGCAACAACATACTGAAATTTATTATTTTTAATATCACGATAGTTGTTTTTTCGTTCACGTTGAAGTAGTGAGCCATGCAAAATGCAAACATTTTTATTTTGTTGAATTAAATATTGATAAATTGCTTCAACTTCTTTTTTTGTATTTGCAAAAATGATACATAAATAAGGTTTAATAGT
The DNA here is from genome assembly GCF_000019345.1 of Ureaplasma parvum serovar 3 str. ATCC 27815. Lineage (NCBI taxonomy): Bacteria > Bacillati > Mycoplasmatota > Mycoplasmoidales > Mycoplasmoidaceae > Ureaplasma > Ureaplasma parvum. Next base: position 728,436 of record NC_010503.1, read on the forward strand.
CTTCATAATTATAGATAATGAATGTCATTTGTCGTGATTATGAATAACATAATGGGTTATTTTTTTATTTTCATAAATTGAATTACTAATATTAATAATCTTTGTATTTTTAAAATATTTTTTTAATTGGATCGATAACATTTCGTGCAGTGTAGCGCTAAAACTTATTTTCTGTACATCTTTATTTGTAAATTGTGAGTTAATAAACTCTAAATCACTAATAAAACCAAGATCCATTAACATATCAGCTTCATCAAAAACAAGTGCATTAACATGGTGTAAATCAAGAATTTGTCGTGTTAAAATTTGTTTTAGACGCGTTGGAGTTGCAATAAGCAGTTGGCTTTTATTTAATTGTGAATTAATTTGCTGGTCAATACTTTCACCACCAATTAACATTTTAACTTGTAAAAGTGGTTGATGTTTTTTAAAAACAATAATTTTACTAAAAATTTGGCGAGCTAACTCACGAGTGGGAGTAATAATTATAACTTGCAGTTTTTGAGATAAATCTAAGTTGTTTAATATAGGCAAAACAAAGGCTAAAGTTTTCCCTGTCCCTGTTGGTGCAACGCCAATAATATTTTCTCTTTTAGCGATTAATGGCATCGTTTTTAATTGAATAGGTGTTGGTTCGAAAATTTTTTGGTTAATTAATGAATCAAGAATTCATTTTTGATAATTACTATTAAATTTCATTTATCGTGCCTCAATATCAGTGTCCATTAATTTGTTTTCTAATTTTATTATTTGCTTATTTTTCTCTTTTTTATCATCATTAATTTCGTTTGTAATTTCTTTTTCTTCATCAACTAAATTTTGAGCTCATTTTGTCTTTTTAAAGATAATAATAGCCATAATTAATTTAGAAATATTTTGGGATTCCATGATAAAAAATAATAATACAACATGTAAACGATCATTATAATCTTCTGGAACATTTATATGTGTTATACATCCCATAATAATCAATCAAATAAAAGTTGATAAACAGTCGATTGTTAATAATCAACGACTACCACCACCACGAATGCAGAAGTAAATAACTGAATATGGTCCTTGTGTCAATACTACCATAATTACAATTCATTCTAAATACATAGCAATTGTCGCAGTGTATGCTGCATGTTTTAAACCTTGTTCTGTATAATCCAACGGTGGATTTAATAATTTATTTACAAACGATGATAAAACTAACAAAATAATTCCCAAACTAATTCCAACTATCATACCCCAATTAATTAATTTGCGCGTGTTTTCCTTAGCTAAATCATGCTTGTTAGCACCTAAATTAGCTAACACTAAAACAGCAACTGTTGATGCGGCACCTGGCCAAATTAAGTTAGTAAATTGAATAATTAAAGCAACAGTTGAAATAGCATCACGATGATCTTGACTATATCTTGTATAAAACATTAATATAATTGTTGTTCCAACTGAAAATAAAATTTCATTTAGTAAAACTTGTCAACCATGAATAAAAATTAATTTAACGACCTTTTTGCTTAATTTCAAATAATTTAAAAAATAATAAGGGTATTGTTTACGAAACAATGTTAGTATTAACATTATTAAAGCATCAATAGATCTTGCAACAATTGTAGCAATAGCCACAAATAAAATTGCCTCAAATGGTGTTACGGCACAATATTTAATCAAAATTGGATCTAAAATAACATTAACAGTTACTGCAATTGAACTTGAAATTAAAGGCATGATTGCATTATTATGTTGACGATAAGCAGTGGCTAATGAAAATGAAAACATGTAAGGAATTAAAGTTAATGATTGTCAACGTAAATAACTAGCTGCTCAATGATTTGTTAAATCATAAATTCGTTTTGCTTCTTCTGAAGCTGAAACATCTAAATTATTTCCTGAATATAATTGAATCATTTGTAATGGTGCTGCCATATAAATAACAATAAATATCATTACAACAATAAAACTAAACAACAACATAAAGTTAATTGTTTCTTTAAATTTTAAATAGTCTTTTTTACCATAATATTGAGCGGCTAAAATCCCCGCTGCTGCTACAATAGAATAGAAAAAAATAGTTGGCAAAAACATTAGTTGTGTCGCTAACACGGTTGCAGTTTTGGCTGCTGTCCCCATATTCTCAGGTGTAAATAAAGCAATGAAAAGACTATCAAAATAATTAACAGACGATAAAATGATAACTTCAAGAATTGCTGGGAAAAATAATTTAGCAGCTGTTTTCATGAAAATTTTATCACCAAATTGATTTATAAACCAATTTGGTTTTATTTTCTGTGATTTTTTAAAAAAATCGAAGCGCATATGTTTCTCCTTTAAAATACTTTTAGTTGCTTTCTAAAAGTTAGATGAATGAGTTTTTATTTAGCTTCAATAAATAATCTATAGTAACTTTTTAAACAATCAATTTTTTAATTTAATTAAATGTTTTGAATTAATTTTTAAAAGATTATCACGAAAAACTCATTATAATATTTGAAATGTGATAGTCTTTTTGGTGGTAAATTAAGAATAATTATAAATAAGCACCTATAATCAAAAAAGTATCATTTGTTTGAAAACTTATTATATTACAACCACGTTCATCCTTAAATCAAGCAGAAATGTTTTTAAATATAACGTTTCAATAATATAAATAAAAAATTTTAAAAGAATGACACTAGTATATAAAAATGATAGCAAAAATTAACGACCTTTTTAAAAGAAAAGATGGTTAATTTTTATATTTTATAAAAATATATAATCTTCCTTCAATTGAAATTAAGATAATATTTAATTTATTTTTTATTGTAATTAAATCTAAATTTAAAACTGTTTTTTCTTATTTCAAATTGATTACTACCTATTAAGTTTTTAGCTCAATTTACCTTTGTAAACAATATGCTTACAAGAATCATCTTTAATAATCAATTTGATTCAAGCAAAGCAAATGTTAGTAGATGTGGGATTTTAGGATTATAAGCAAATGTACTAATTAAAGCAAACATCATTACTCATATAATCATCACCATAGTATCATTAATTGCTCCATAAATAACTCCTGCTCCACGAATGCAATTATTCATAGCAGCATATGGCCCTAAAATAATAATTTCAACAACTAAAACTCATTCTAATTGAGTAGCTAATTTTGCCACTTTCTTAGCATCTTTAATATCTAATAACGAATTTGATAATGGAGGGTTTAATAAAGGATTAATAAATAAAGATAATATAAATAATATAATTGCTAAAATACTAGCTATAATAAGTGATCAAGCGACTGTATATCGTGAATTTTGTTTAGCAGTATTAATTTCGTTTTTTCCTAAATAAGAAAGAACAAGAACTGCAACAATAGTGTTCATTCCTGGTCAAATTAGTTTGGTAAATTGAGCTATTAATAAAGCTGTTGAGATAGAAGAGCGAATGTCAGGATGATATTTATATAAAAATAGTGTTAATAAGATTACTGAAATTGAAAATATAATTTCATTAATAGCAATGAACCACCCGCGTTTAAAAATATTTTTTAATAATCTTCATGTTAAATTTCAATAATTAATAACATATGTTGCCCTTTTTTTAAAGATACAAACACAAAGCAAAACAATTAATAAATCAAAACCACGAGAAGCGATTGTTGAGAATGCTGCAAGTAATATCGCTTGTTTAGGAGTTTTGGCAACTAAAATCATTAATACTGGATCTAAAATACAATTTAGACAAAGTGCGGCAATACTTCCTAATAAAGGAATTGCTGGACGTGCATCTTGACGGTGTGCAATTGCAAAAGGATATGAAAAAGCATAAAAAACTTGTCCAATCATTGCGTATTGTAAATACATAGATGCTCATTCATTAACTTTTTTAAAATTAGTTAACTCATTAGATGTGACCATTGACATATCTTTACTAAAATTATTAATTGATCCTGCATATATTGTTATAGATCAATGTGGAAAAGTTAAATAAATAATTAAAAAAGGGATATTTAATATAACAGATCCTAAAATCATGTAATTTGTTGTTTCTTTAAATTTATGATAATTTTTATTTCCTAAATATTGTGAGCTATAAACACTGCATGCATAACAAACAGCAACGGTAAAAATTGTTGGTAAATATAATAATTGAGTTGCAAGAATTGTTGCTGTTTTAGCATCTAATCCTTGTGATTGAGGGGTATATGTTGCTAGAAAAAAATTATCAACATAAGCAATTGCTGTAATGATAATATTTTGGATAATCGCTGGAAAAAATAATTTTAATGCTTTCTTGATAAATTGTTTATCGCCAAATATTTTTTTAAAATTCAAAAAAGACAATTTTTTTTGTTTAAAACCAATTTGATAAGACAATAAAAATCACTACTTCCATTCTTCTATAACGATAATAATATAATAATTAATTATAGTGTAATTTTTGGAATAATAAATTTAAATTTTACTTCCAGTATTTATTAAGTAAACAAAAAAAGGTTTAGATGCAAAACCTTCTTTTTGTTTTTTAGTGATTATTTAATATTTTAATTGCTGATGACGTTCCGATCCTTGTAGCTCCAGCTTCAATAAAAGATTTAAAATCCTCAAAATTTTTAATTCCACCTGATGCTTTAATTTGTTTTACATCACCTAAAATTCGCTTTCATAGAATAATATCTTCAAGTTTTGCACCTTCTTTTGCAAAACCAGTTGATGTTTTAATGAAATCAGCATTTGATTCTAGAATAATTTTAGCTGCAAATTCTTTTTGCTCCCTGTTCAAAAATGCTGTTTCAACGATCACTTTTAAAATTTTATCCCCACAAACTTCTTTAATTTGATTAATTTCATTTAAGCAATATTCTCTATTACCATTGATTAATTGATTAATATTAATAACCATATCAATTTCATCAGCACCTAAATCTATAGCGTTTTTTGTTTCAAAAACTTTAGTTTCAATTGTGTTAGCGCCTAGTGGAAAACCAATAACTGTGCAAATTTTAACAGACGTTTCTAATAAATAGTGTTTTGCAACTTTAACAAAACAAGGATTAATACAAACTGAATAAAATTCATTTTCTTCTGCTTCTTCACACAACTTATGAATCTCTTCTAAACTTGCGTCAGCTTTTAATAATGTGTGATCTACATAAATATTATACTTATTCATGATATTCCTTATTATTGGTTTAAAAGTTGATTAATAATATTTTTAACACTAAAACCAAATTCATTCATTAATTTATCACCATCTGCACTACGCCCAAATTGATTAGCAGCAATTTGTATAAATTTATTTGTATAAATTGATAATTTTCATCAAAGCATTTCGCTTGATGCTTCAATTGCTAATAGACCATTTTTTGAAGCTAAAAGGCTCTTAATATCTTCAGGTTTTTGACGTAAAAATAAATTTAAGTTAAAAGCAGAAATAACTTTAATTTTAAGTTTATGTTTTTCAAAAAGTTCTTTTGCTGCGTCATTTGCTAAACTAACTTCACTACCACTAGCAATAATCGTGTAATCTACATCTTTACAAAAAGAAAAAGGCGAATTAATAATATATGCTCCCTTACTAAAATCTTGTGGTTTTTGATCATTAATTTGTTTAATAGTTTGACGTGAAGTAATTAAACAAATCGGTTTTTGTTTTTGTTTAAAACTATATGAAAGAGCATATTTAACTTCATAATGATCAGCAGGACGAATTACTTCTACATTTGGAATTGCTCTTAACATTGGTAATTGATCGACAGGTTGATGTGTAGGTCCATCACCACCCACTGCATAACTATCGTGACTAAAAATAAATAAATTAGCTAAATTACTAATGGCAGCTAAACGAATTGCTGGTTTCATATAATCAGAAAAAGCTAAAAAAGTGCCTCCTATCGCTTTAACGCCTTGATGTAAACTTATTCCATTCATCGCTCCTGCCATAGCAAATTCACGAATACCGAATTTAATATATGGATTTTTATGGTTATCGTTAAAAGCGCCTTCGCCTATTTTTGTGAAAGTTGATTTAGCTAAATCAGCAGATAAAACAAGAGCTGATTTTAAATCTTTTAATTGATTAAAATATTGTTTTAAATAACTGCGAGTAGAATCATTTAAATTAGTAATTTTATTTTCATCTAATAATTTATTTAAATCTTCATAATTACCATTAATATAATTTAATAAACGTTGCATTTGTTCTGGATTAGTTTGCATATATTGGTCAACTAATTGTTGTCATTGATTATAAGCACTTTCGCCCCGAGCTACAACATTAAAAAAGAAGTGATCAAAAATTTCCTGATGAAATTCAAAATTATTTGTTTTAATATGAAAACGCTTAGAAAATTTTTCTAATTCATCATTAGAAATTGCTGCAGCATGCGCTTCATTACTATTTTCAAAAGATGTCCCCTCACCAATGATTGTTTTGACTTCAATAAACGTTGGTTTAACATTCTTTTTTCATTTAGCTTCAGCAATTGCTTTGAAAATATTTTCAGGATTATTATCTGTTTTTAGATAATTTCAACCCATTGATTCAACACGCATTTTTAAATCTTCAATATTAACATCACTTACTGCTGAATCTAATTGGTAATCATTTGAATCATGTAAAATAATTAATTTCGATAATTTTAATTTTCCAGCAATACTCATTGCCTCATAACAAATTCCCTCTTGTAGGTCCCCATCGCCAACAATACAATAAGTATAATGATCAATAACACCTTTAAGAGTAGCAAATTCAGTTCTTAAATAACTTTCAGTAATTGCCATACCAACTGCATTAGCAACCCCTTGCCCTAGTGGTCCTGTTGATGCATCAATATAATTATTAGCCAACACTTCAGGATGACCTGGTGTTAAATAATTATCATTGCGAAAATTTTTAATGTCATCTAATGTTAATAATGATGAAAAATAAAAAACAGGATATAATGCCATCGATCCATGACCAGCTGATAAAACCAAACGATCGCGATTAAATCACTTTGGATGTGATTTTGAAATAGTCATTAATCCCTTATAAAGGGTATAAACAATAGGTGCAGCTGAAATACTCATTCCACTGTGACCTTGCTTTGCTTTATTAATAGCCTGTAAAGCAAGTGAACGCATTGCGTTAACATAACGATTCATATTTAATAGTCTCCACTAAATAAAGATATTTAAATTAATTTCTGTTCAATTAAAATTTCTTCTAATTTGTTAATTGCTTTATTTGCATCATTTCCAACGGCACTCAGCTCGATTTTTGTGCCTTGTTTAATTCCTAAAGCCATAATGTTGATAATTGATTTAGCATCTGCTTGACGCCCATTTGCTTTAATAGTAATTGAAGAGCTAAAATCACTAGCTGCATTAACAAAATAAGTGATCGCCTTAATAAATGCTGACAATTCTGCTACGATGGTAAATTCTTTCGATATCATATTAAACCTTTACATAAAATATCATTTTTTAAATGTATTTTAATTATATTACTTAAAGCATTGTCTTGATATCTTATATTATTAATATAATAACTTTTATTATAAAAGTAATTGAAAAATATTAATAAATACTGTTTGAACTAATTCGTTGAATGTGAATTTGTTATCTAAATCTTCTAAATTAATTAACTGTGAATTACGGAGATATTGATTAAAAATCTCGTTAATGTCGTGATTTACTTGTATTGAATAAATTGTTAATAATGATTCGTAATTAATTACTAATGCTCTATTATCAAGATTATAAGAACCTAATAGTGAAATATCATCATCTATTAAAATCGCTTTAGTGTGTAAAAAACCACTATATTCATAAATTTGTACACCGGACTTAATTAATGATTCATAACTTAAACGATTCATTGATATGATAAAACTTCAAGAATCAACCCTTCCAGGTAAAATAATTTTAACTTTTATTCCAGTATTCGCTGCAGCTTTAAGTCCTATTAAAATATCTTCAGTAGGAAATAAATATGGCGTAAAAATTGTAATTGATTTTTTAGCATTAGCGATTGCCATAACCAGAATTTCATTTAAAGAACTTGTTGATTGGTCTGGTCCTGTATGCAAAAGTGTTGTTATTGTTTTATTTTTAATAGAATTATTTATTAAGTCATCTTTTCCTTGACATAAGTAAGGTTGAGGATGCATACTGTCAACAACAACATTAAAATTATTCTTTTTTGAAAATGGTGTATAGTAGTATCAATCATGAATAAATTCTAAAAGAATTGTATGCACAATTCCTCCGGTTAAAATATAATTCAAATCAACTCAATGACCAACCTTAGGATCAATATTTAAATAAGAATCACCAATATTAGAGCCGCCACTAATAGCAACTTCACCATCAATAATTAAATATTTTCGATGCGAACGAAAATTAATAGTACTTCTAAATTTATAATCTGCACGTGCTTTAAAACAAGCAATTTCTATACCATTATTAATTAACTGTTGACGATATTTTTTAGGAAATTTATTTAACGAACCAATTGGGTCATATAATATATATATTTTTATACCATCATTACTTTTTTTTATTAATTCTTTAACAAGAGATTGTAATCAACGACCATTCTCAATAATATAATATTGTAAATAAATTGTTTTTTTTGCTTTTCTTATTAATTTAATAGTTTGTTCATACATTTCGTTTGTCTCTTTAATAATTGTTATTTGATTATCACAATAAATAGGTGTACGAAAAAGTTGGTAATTATACTGACCAATTTTACGAATTAAATTAAGTCCATTATTATTAATAATCATATTTTGAAAACTATGATAAAATTCATAATCTTCAAATTTAAAAAGTGCACGACGGTTTGTAATGATATCATTAATTTTTTTATCTTTAAATGGGCGTGATCCAAAAATCCAAAAGAATATAATTGACACAATTGGTAGAAATAAAAAAATAAACAATCATGATTTTTTAGAACGATCTTGCCGATGTCTTGAAGATAAAATATATAAGCCAATACTAGTATTTAAAATATAAAATGATATTAAAATATCTGTAACAATAACCGTTGGTCGATGGTGAAAATATATTGATATTAAACAAATATTAATTATTAATAATACACAAATAAATGTTATGATGAATTTGGCTAAAATACGTTTTTTCATACTTATTATCGTCCTTTTTATTAATAATTATAATTTATATAAATAAAAAATAGGGTTTCCCCTATTTTTAATTATTAATGGCGGAAACAGTGGGATTCGAACCCACGCGCCGCAGAACGACCTAACACCTTAGCAGGGTGCCCTCTTAACCACTTGAGTATGTTTCCAAAACAATTATTGCTTTATGTATATAACTTATTTATTATATTAAATAATAAGCAATAATGCAATAGTTAAAACTAATGAATTTAAATTATTAAATTGATCGTAATTTATTAACTAAAGAATTTTCATCAATAAATCCTAAACTTGTCGCTTTAATATCTCCATTTTTTAAGTAAAATAAAGCAGGGATTGATTTGACTTGATATTGTGTTGATAATTCTGGAAAATGATCAACATTTATTTTAATAATAGTAAATTCATCACCATGTTTTTTTTCAATTGAATCTAATACTGGAATAAGCATACGACATGGAGGGCATCAATCCGCATAAAAATCAATTAATATTGGTTTAGAATGATTTTCCTTTAATAATTCATTTAAATTTTGGTTACTTTCTAATTTAATTAACATAAATTTTCCTCTTTTTAATATTATATTATTATTGATTAAAATCGTTTTTATCATTGTTTGATTCATCTAAATTACGAATAAAATTACATTCAGGATAACCTGTGCATCCAATAAAATATTTATTTTTACGATTTTTACGTTTAACCAATGATTTTGAACAGTTAGGACATAATTCGTTAAGAATTTCTGGTTTCTCTAACGATTCTGTAAAACGACATGTAGGGAAATTTGAACACGCAATGAACCGAGTGTTCATTCTAGATCTTTTAATCAATAAATCATGAGCACATATAGGACATAATCGATTAATTTTTTCATCAGGAACTTTTTCGATTTTAGTGTATGCTTGTTTTACTTCTTCTTCAAAAATAGGAATAAAAGTGCTAACTAAATCTTTTCAAAATAATTTGCCATTAGCTATAACATCTAAACGTTCTTCCATCTCAGATGTAAATTTAATAGAAATCACTTTTGGAAAGGCTTCTTTTAACTCTTGGATGACTTTAATCCCTAATTCTGTTGGAATTAATTTACTCTTATCTTTATTGATGTAACCCCTAGTGGTGCCAATAGTTGCCATTGTTGCATATGTTGAAGGCCGACCTACTCCGGCATTTTTTAGCGCTGCAATTAAAGAGGCTTCTGTGTAATAAGGCGGTGGCGTAGTTTCTTTTTGTATTAAATCGATCTTTTCTTTTTTAAATTCATCACCAACATTAATTATAGGAGGTTGGAATTCTAATTCATCACGTTGCTTTTTATAAAAATCTAAAATTCAATATCCTAAAGTTCGAATTGTTTTATAAGCTGTATAAAATTTATATTCATTATTAATAAAACGAATTACTTGCTTATTAAAAGTTGGCACTTTCATTAAAGCTGATAGTGTTTTATTTCAAACTAAGTTATACAGCTTATAAATATCTAATGAAACATAATCTTTAATTTCTTCAGGTTTTAAATTAATATCAACAGGGCGAATTGCTTCATGTGCGTCTTGAATATTTACTTCTTTTCTATTAATTTTTTTATTTTTAAAATTTTCTAGATATTCTTTACCAAAATTATTTTCAATAAAGGCATTAGCTTCTTGTAAAAAATCATCACTTAATCGCTCGCTATCTGTTCTTGGATAAGTTATTAAAGCTAATTGCTGATTATTAATTTCTAATCCTTCAAACATTTGTTGAGCTATTAAAGTTGTTTTATTAGCACTTCAACCAAAATTATTGGATGCGATTTGTAATAATTTATCAGTTGTTAATGGTAATTGAACATCGCCTTTGGTGATTTTCAAATCATCAATACTATAAACTTTAAAAATATCACTTAAATCATCAATCACACGCTGTGCATCTTTTTTGTGTAGAAATTTTAAATCACTATCGCTATTATCTTTCTGATTATATAATTCAACATCATAGGGAATTTTTCTTAAAGATACAAAAATGTTTTTTTCAATTATTCCTTCAATTTGATATCATTCTTCTTTAACAAAAGAACGTCTTTCTAACTCTCTCTCAACTACAAATAATAAAGCGATCGATTGTACTCGCCCAGCAGATAAGCCATGTAAGTTTTTTTTAACTAATCCAGAAAGTTTATAACCAATAACTCGATCTAAAATTCGTCTTGCAAATTGCGAATCTACCAAATTAAAATCAATATCATGTTTTTCATCAATAGATTTTAAAATAGCTTTCTGTGTTATTTCATTAAAAGTTATTCTTTTAACACGTTCTTTATCTTTTTTTGGTAATAAATCATAAACATGTCAACTAATAGCTTCACCTTCACGATCAGGGTCAGTTGCTAAATAGATATTATTTGATTTTTTTGCTAAATCAATAATTGTTTTTATTTGTTGTTTTTTCGATAATTTTTTATTTGTTGTTTTTATTATTTCTCATTTTAAATCATAAGTTTTTGGATCATAACCAGATTTTTTTGCGAGCTCACGTAAATGTCCACATGTAGCTATTACATTATAACTATCACCTAAATAAGACTGAATTGATTTAATTTTATTTGGTGACTCTACTACTATTAAATCTTTTTGCATTTTTTCTCCCATTTACTACAATTATTTGCTCGTTTTAACAATTGTAAATAATTATAATATTTTATAGTTGTTGTTTAATTTATTAATTTTGAATTTTTAATAAATTGATAAATACGATTAATGTATTTGGGATAAATTGTGTTTTGCTTAGCTAATTTTTTATCTAATAACACCAAATCTAATTGGCAATCTTTATATTTATTAAAAAGATAATCATCTATTTGATATAACTCATTAACACATAAAATATGGTCGCTTGAAGCGCATGCAAGACGTTTTAAATCCTGTGTAATTTTATTACTATTGTAATCTTTTGGAATTTCAGATATTACACTAACATTGCAGTAACTTAAGTATTTAATGTTTTTAGAACTATAGATTCCCTCATCTGTGATGATACATATTCTAGCTTTAAGAGAAATTAAACGATTGATAAGTGTGTCCAAAACAACACTATCATAATAAATAACAAATCCATATCCTGCTTTTATCAAGGTTAGTATATCATAATTTGATATTGCATTTTCATAATCTATTAACCAAATATTTTTTTTATCAAGTCATTCAACTGTTGTTGAATAATATAAAATAAAAGGAGGTTGGTTAATTTTTTTATATTTATTAGGATATTTTTCATCAGTTAAATCAATAGCTTTAACTTTTTCGTAATCTTCTTTTTCTAAAAATAAATATTCATTTTGATCTTCATGATTTATTAATGCTAAATAAATTTTTGATCAATCCCCTTTATACTTCAAACTGAAATAGTGTGTTAAATAATTCAATGGTATCACCTCATTAAATTATTAGCAATAATGATTTATTTTTAAAATTACTAATCATAATTAACTTTACAAATCAATCCATTAGAAAAATCATTAAATAAATTCTCATAAGCTCTTACATGATCAAATTCATTATTTGTTAATTTATAATTATATAACTCACAAATATGATGAATAAAATCATCAAAATTTAATACCTTATTCATTTTATATTTTATAAATAATTCATTCCTATAATTTTTTAAATAAAAATCATATGCAAAATGTACAATTGATTCTAATTCCAAAACTTCTTTCTTAACACAATTAATCAAAGTCAAAACAAAACTATCACGCTCATTTTGAATATTTTTTAAAAAAATTCCAGGTGTATCAATTAAATAAAAATGTTGATTGATTTGACGAATACATTGAGTCTTAGTAACTCCAGGTCTATTTTCAACTTTTAATACTTTTTTGGGAGCTAAAAAATTAATCAAAGAAGACTTACCAATATTTGGTAGACCAATAATCATACCTACAAATTTAGGATTTATTAATCCTTTCTTTTGGTATATTTTTATTTTTTGATCAAATAATTGATATAAATGTTGAATAATCTTATTTTTATCATTTCTTTTTTTAGTTGAAATTAATAAAAAATTATTATCGAAATTTTTTTTTCAATCACTTAAATCGGCCTTATTAGCCAAATTAATAACTGGTTTGGATGAAACTTCTTTTAATAATTCAATATTACTTGATGTTAATGGACATCTAGCATCAACTAATTGAATAAAAAAATCAACATTTTTAAGATTTTTTAAAATCTCATCTGTTGCTTTTTTCATATGCCCAGGAAATCAATTAATTTTTTTATTAATTATGTCCATAATGTTAAATTCTACACATACTCATTAAAAGATATTAAATATTTATAAATTTGTTTTTGTTGATATTGAATTTTTTGTCTTATATTAAATGTATAATAAGCTAATCTAAAAAAAATAAAAGGAAGATTTTTGATCGGTTTTTTCGGTGGGTATTTATTGATTTTTAAAATTAAATATCTTGCTGTGCTATTATGACAATTGATCCATAAAAGATAAATTATTGTAATAAATAACATTAAAAAACTAATACATGTTAAAATTGTAAAATCTAAATATTTTTTATAATTTAATAATTTTTCATTATATCCATAATTTAAAGCTAAAATTAAATTTGTGATAAAAGAAATTAATCAACCAGCTAAAAATATACTAATAAAAACTCCAATAAATTTATATTTAAAATATAATTTACCTATCAAATAATCTTTTAATTCTTCTAAAACTATTTTCAAAACATTTACCTAAATATTAAATAACTATTAATGTAATTATATATTTTTATTTCGTTTTTTATTTTTAAAAAATTTAATAAATTCCTCAGAATTACTATTTAAATAAGGACGATTAGGTACCTTATGATGATGACGACAAACAGCAGAATAGAATTCCTGACAGCCAATTTTAACAATATCATCATTATAGTCAGCGTGTTTACCATCAATCTTACGCAATGAATGCGTTGCTTCAGCGCCACACTCATTACATATCGCTGTTAGTTTTGTAATTTTATCAGCATAAGTAAAAAGTTTAGCAATTGGACCAAAAGGCTCGCCTTTAAAATTTTTATCTAATCCTGAAATAATAACAACAAAACCATTTTCTGCTAAAATATTTGCAACTTCACAAATCCGATCATCAAAAAATTGAACCTCATCAATGCCAATAACTTTTGTTTCATCATTAAAACTGTTTGACATAATATAATTTAAAATTTCTGGTGCGCTTTCTACTTCAACTGATGGTAAAGACGTTCCTGTTCGTGATTGGATATTTCTAATAGATCTAGTATCAATTTTAGGTTTAAAAACCAAATATTTAACATCTGCATATTCTAAACGATGTAAGCGACGAATTAACTCTGCTGTTTTTCCAGCAAACATTGGGCCAGTAATTAATTCTATTCATCCTATTTTTTTTGAAAATGCATTCACTTTAGCCATAAAAAATTATTTTGTCACATTGAATCTAAAATTGCAAATATCGCCATCTTTCATTAAATATGACTTTCCCTCCATTCTTATTTTTCCCGCTTCTTTCACAGCTTGCTCACTTCCTAATGATATTAAATCATCATAATGCATAATTTCAGCTTTAATAAAACCTTTTTCAAAATCGCTATGAATAATTCCTGCACATTCAGGCGCACTCATTCCGTTTATAAATGTTCAAGCACGTACTTCTTGTTTTCCATATGTAAAATAAGTTTTTAAATTTAATAAATCATAGGTTTGCTTTACAATTTCATCTAATCCTGTTGTTTTAATACCTAAATCTTGAATAAATATTGATTTTGATTCTTCATCTAAAATGCTAATTTCATATTCAATTTTTGCTGACAAAGCAACGCATCTAGCATCATTATCTTGAGCATACTTTTTTACTTTTAAATATTCTTTATTTAAATCAGGATTTGAAATCTCATTTTCTGAAATATTTGCAATATATAAAATTGGTTTTAAAGTTATTAAATTGAAAGAATTAATGATTTTCAATTCTTCTTTGGTTAATTTAACACTTGATGCTAATTGACCCTTTTTTAAAGCTTCTTCAATGTTAAATAAAATAAGATATTCTCTTCTAGCATCTTTATCGCCAGAATCAGCCTTTTTTTTAATACGACTAATTCGTTTTTCAATAATATCAAGGTCAGATAATATTAATTCATAATTAATAACATGAATATCAGATAATGCGTCAATTTTATTATGAACATGAGTAATAGATTTATCATCAAAACAGCGAACGACATGACAAATAGCATCAACATCGCGAATATTATTTAAAAATTGGTTTCCTAGTCCTTCACCTTGCGAAGCGCCTTTAACAAGACCTGCAATATCAACAAATTTGAAAGTGGTCGGCACAATTTTATCAGGCACAACTAAGCTTGCTAATCGTTTTAAACGCGGATCATTAATATTAACAATTCCAATATTTGGTTCGATAGTTGCAAAAGGATAATTAGCTGCCTCAACTCTAGAATTTGTAATTGTATTAAATAATGTGGATTTACCAACGTTTGGCAAACCAACAAGACCTGCTGATAACGACATTTTATTCTCCTTATTTTATTTTATTTAAACTATTAAACTTAGTGAATTTATCAATGATTGTATTTTTAATTGCGTCCACACCATAAGCCAAAATTTTTCGTGGATCATACTGTTTAGAAAGAATTAAATCACCTGCTTTTGTTAAGTGATCTTGTAATGCATTTGAAAATGCAATTTGACATTCTGTATTAATATTAATTTTTGCTACACCCAAATTAATTGCTTTTAAAATTTGTTCATCACTAATACCAGAACCTCCGTGTAAAACAATTGGTTTATTCACTTTATTGTTAATTTCTTTTAATAAATTAAAATTTAAACCTTTTCAATTTTTAGGATATATTCCGTGAATATTTCCAATACCACACGCTAACATATCAATATCTAATAAACACATTTGATAACAATCGTCGATATTAGCTAATTCACCTTCTGAAGTAATCCCATCTTCTGTCCCACCAATTGAACCAACTTCAACTTCTACTGATACACCTTTTAATTTAGTTATTGTCAAAAGTTCTTTAGTGTTTTTAATGTTTTCTTCGATCGAAAGTTTTGATCCATCATACATAATTGAGGAATAACCAGCATTAATAGCTTTTATACATCCTTCATATGTACCATGATCTAAATGCAAACAAACAGGAGTTTTAATATTCATTTGTTTTATTAAATTAACAACCATTGCATAACAATTATCATAACCACCCATATATTTTACGGCACCTTCAGATGTCGCTAATAAAAGAGGAGAGTTTGTTTCTTGAGCTGCTAATAATGCTGCTTTAATTCATTCTAAATTATTGATATTAATTGCAGCCACTGCATAATGATTTTCATAAGCATTTTGAATCATTTTTTTGGCATTAACTAATGGTGACATTTTTTTATTCTTCCTCTTCTAATTCCTCTTCGTCTTCTATTTCATCTTTATTAGAAGTATTATTATTTTTAAATTCTTCATCTTCATCTTCGTAGCCAACAAAATCAGATAAAGAGCTTACTTCATCACTTTCCTCTTGTTCTTTTGATTGTGTTAATTTATCATTTTTAACAATTTCATGTTCATCTTCTTCACGGTCACTATCTTTGTATAAACCAACTTCATACATAGCGTTATTAATTTTTGTAATTTCATCTAGTGATAATCGTTCACGTAAATTTCATTCTAAATCTCCAATTGAAATAAAACGTGTATCTTGTATTAAAGTTGTATATAAAACACCTAATTGTGAATTAACTTCTACTAAATTTACATTACTATTCTTGACAATTTCATTAATAATATCATCAAAAGTAAATGGTTTTTTGTTATAAATTTTATTATTTTTTATTGCATTATAAGCAATATCAACTAATTGACGGCTCATATTAAACTCCTTATATTTTAGTTTTTTTGTATTTAATATATTAGTATTTATTTTAAAGGTTTATAGTAAAAAATTCATTTTTTTATTCGTGGTTGTTTAATTGATTTTAAAGCAGCAATTATTAAACTCTTATCTTCAAGTTTTAATAATTTAATATCATTATTTTTGTTTTCTGTATATAAAAAAACCGGTTCATTAAAATCATAAATTTGTTTATTTGAAGTAATAGTTTCATAAAAATATTTTTTATGAATAATCTTTTGATCTTTTGATTTATCTTTACCATATTCATATTCAAAAGTTACAAAATCTTTATTTTGTAACCAATTTGTTGCTAAAGTTTTTAAAATAAAATCATGTTCATTAGCAAACGATCGCATTAAAGCTGTAAATGAATAATCATCTAAATTTTGAACAGTAGTAATATCTCAAGATTCATTATCTAATCATGGTTTTAAAATTGTTAATAATTGTGAATTTTTGAATATATATTTTTTTTGTTTTTGGTATAAAAAATGCACTCTTGCTAAAGTCTTTTTCATTAAAATATCATAGGTTGTTGGTGTTTTATTTAAATAAACATTTTCAAACATACTCCAACGAGAAATTAAAATGTTTTCTAAAGCGTTTCAAGAGTGTTTTGAAAAACATAATTGATCGTTAAAAACTATTGCCTTTTTAAAGATATTATCATAGTCTATATTTCCATACTTGGTTCCTGTAAAATGAGAATCACGTGGCAAATAATCTAAACGATCTGCATCAATTTGAGATGAAATAACCTGTTGCATTCACATTTTTTTGGATTTATGATCAATTATATTAGCAACATCAACTGGATTGATATTATGTTTAATTAAAATTTTATTAATTTCACTTTTAGGATTAGTAATAATCATTTGACCAATTTTTTCATGATTATAATTTGTTGCATATTCAAAAGTATGGGAAAAAGGACCATGACCAATATCATGTAATAAGGCTGCAGCACAAACAATCTTTTTATTATTTATTAAATCGTGTGTATCAGATTTAATGAATTTTAATGAATCTAAAAGTTTTCTTGTAACTTGGAAAACACCAATACAATGAGTAAAACGTGTATGAGTAGCACTTGGGAAAATTGATCAACTTGATCCTAATTGCTTTATATTATTTAAACGCCAGAACTCTTTTGTTTTAATTAATTCATAAGCTCATTCATATTGTTCATCAAACGTAATTAAACCATGAATAGGATCTTTTATAAAAAAATTTTTTACCATAATAATTATTAATCCAAAATTTTTAAAATATTTATTAAATTTTTTAATACTTTTTCGCGTCCTAAATAACAAATTGTTTTAGCTAATTCTGGACCATGCGAACTAAATGTAGTTGCAATACGAATTGGCATGTATAAATTAGCACCTTTGTTATTAGTTATTATTTGAACTTTTTTAATTATTTCTTTTATAAATTCTTCATTAAATTCATCATTAATTATTAATTGTTCATAAAAAACACGAACAACAGTTATTAATTGGTTTTTTTTAATATAATCTACATCTGATGCTAATACTTTTTTATCACAATTAAATTGTTCAATTACTAAATCAATTAGTTGTTTTAAATTAATAATATGAGATTTAAATAATAGACATTTATTAATAAAAGTATAATCATTCAAAACTAATTCTTTAGTTAATGAATGTTTCTTTATAAAATTGATAAATTCTTCTTGGGTAATATTATTAAAATATTGTGTTGAAAACCAATTCATTTTATTGATATCAAAAAAGGCGGGGGATTTTGATAAATTATTGATATCAAAATTTTTAATCATCGTTTCTAAACTCATTATTTCATCGTTATTTTTTGGGCTTCAACCTAATAATGCAACAAAGTTTGTAATAGCATGTGGCCAATAACCATCTTTTTCATAATCAGACACAAACTGTTTTAAAGATAAATTTCGCTTTGATAATTTTTTTCCTGTCTCATCAACAATAATTGACAAATGACCATATTTAATTTTTGTTATATCATAATTTAAGGCCTGAGCAATCGCTAATTGATAAGGTGTATTAGAAATATGCTCTTCTCCACGAATGACATGTGAAATTTGCATTTCATAATCGTCAATTACAACTGCAAAATTATACATTGCAATCTTATTTGATTTTAAAATGACAGGATCAGTTAAAGCACTACCTGGAATACTAATTTTACCCCGAATTAAATCATCCCAGCTATATTCCATATTTTCATTAATTTTTAAACGAATTGTGTATTCTTTATTTTGTAATAAGTTACTTTCAATTGTTTTTTTATCTAAATTTAAACAGTGCCGTTTGTATTTAGGTGTTTGATGTGATTTTTCAGCTAATTCGCGATCTGCATCTAATTGTTCTTTACTACAAAAACAAAAATAAGCTTTTTTTTGATCAACTAGATCTAATGCTAATTTTTCATAATGTTTTAATTTTTCAGATTGGATATATGGGCCAAAAGCTTTAGGATTACGAATTGATTCGTCTGGAATAATACCCATTCATGCTAAAAAATCTAGTTGGGAATTAATTCCCCCTTCCACATTTCTTTCAATATCAGTATCTTCAATACGAATAATAAAATCCCCACCATAAGCTTTTGCTAGTAAATAATTAAATAAAGCTGTTCGCGCTCCTCCAATATGTAAATAACCGGTTGGTGATGGAGCATAACGTGTTCTAATTTTCATTAATAATTAAATCTTCCTTATTTTTTAATTTTATGCGAATAAATGAACTACCTGCACCACTTAAAATTGTATAAAAACCATCGGATAATAATTCATTATATTTGTATTTAATATTAGGGTATAGCTCAAAACAGTATTCTTGTAGATCATTATGTATGTTAACTACAATATTTTCTTTTAAATTTTTAATAATTGTTTTAAAATTATTTTTAATAACATGTCATGAATTATCATCAAATTTTTCAAAAACAATTTTTGTATTTACATTAACATTCATTAAATAAACTTCATAATTTA
The DNA here is from genome assembly GCF_000019345.1 of Ureaplasma parvum serovar 3 str. ATCC 27815. Lineage (NCBI taxonomy): Bacteria > Bacillati > Mycoplasmatota > Mycoplasmoidales > Mycoplasmoidaceae > Ureaplasma > Ureaplasma parvum. The sequence continues at coordinate 748,494 of NC_010503.1, forward strand.
ATTTAAATTGACCAGTCAAATCCTCTAAAACACTTCCGTAATCACTTATATAAGCTGTTTTATAGCCTGATAAAAAAAAGGGAATATCAGCACCTAATTTATTAACAACATCTTTATAATTAATTTCTTTAATACCCTCAAATTCTAGAATATATTTCATAATGGCTGCAGCGTTTGATGAACCACCACCTAAGCCTGCACCAATTGGAATTCTTTTTTTAATATTAATTCGATAATGATTTTTAATATGATAAGTATGACGAATCCATTCTAATGTCTTATGAACTAAACGGCTATAAACATAAATTTCATTGGTTTCATTGTAGTAATGAACATCATCAATATTTTTTTCTATTTTAGTAATTTCAATATCGTCATAAATATTTTCAACAAGTATAAAAATTGATTCAAAATCGTGTTTTGTAAAATTCTTTTGTTTTTTATAAACACTATATCCTAAATCAATTTTTGCGAATGACTTTACTTTCATAATTTGACCTACAACTTAATTTTATTAATTATCTTATCTATTCAAATAATTAAAGAGTTTTAGAAACATTTTTGGTTCAATGTTTTCAGCTCGTAAATTCATATCTAAATTATAATCAATAAACATTTGATTAATTATTTTAATATCATAAATATTAGATAAGTTATTTTTTAACTTTTTTCGTTTATTTAAAAAACAAATCCGTAAAAATTTACCTAATTCTTCAATATTAAAATTCACACTATTATGAAGATTTTCAAGATGAATGACAGCACTTTGAACTTTAGGTTGGGGATGAAATTCTTTAGCATTAACTTCGAATAGAATTTTTGTTTTACAGAATAATTGTACTAAAACAGTAAAAGCATTATAACCACGTGTATTTACTTTAGCACCAATTCGTTCAGCCATTTCTTTTTGAACCATAATATAAGCATCATTAATTAATTTTGATTGAATAATTTTTAAAACTATCTTTGAAGATATTGCATATGGAAGATTTGCAACAACTTTAATTTTTTGAATTTTTTGAGTATTATTGTAATCTAAAATCAAATTATCTAAATCTACACATAATACATCATTATTTATTATATGAAAATTACTTGTTTTTATGTATGTTTTTAAGTGTGCATATAGTCTTTTATCTAATTCAATAGCAATTAAAATATTTGTTTTTTGTACAAGAATTTCAGTAATTGCTCCTCACCCTGGACCAATTTCTAATATAAGATCATCTTTATTAATATTCGCCACATCTACAATTTTATTTTTTATGTTATTAGACAATAAGAAGTTTTGCCCCATTTTTTTTGATGGAACAAAACTTTCTTGCTTGAGTTTATTTTTAATGAATGATTTATTCAAGTTAGCTAATTCCTAATTTAGCAAGTTTTGATTCAATTCTTGTGGCACTGTTTGAACGGCGTTTCATAATAATAACATGAATGATATACGATTGCAGAATAGTAAAGATCGCATTGAAGAATCAGTATAAACCAATCCCGGAAGCAGAAATTGCTACTACAACAGCTAAAACAATTGCAATAATGTTTTGTGTCATTCGTACACGTTTTAACTGTTGTTTATTTTTAGCACCAACAGTTGTGGCATTACGATTACGTTTTCTAGCTAATAGTTGTGGTATTTTTTGGGATAAGATTTGTACTGGAATAATAATTAATAAGAAGAAAATATAAGGTCATCCTGAAGTTGTGAAATTTGAAAAAATTTCAGAAATAGGTGTTGCTGATAAGTCTCAAATATAAAAAATACTAATAAACTTAAGTGGTCTTAAAATTGTAACAACACGATAAATAATTAAAAAGATCGGCAATGTAATAATCATACTTTCAAAAGGAGCTAAAGGTTTAACGTTATGTTTTTGATATAACTCTTTTGTTTCCATTTGTTTTTTTTGACGAGACTGCATATCTTTTGCGTCTTTATATTTTGCATTAATTTCTGCAATTTTTCCTTGAATTTCAGAAATTCTTTCTGTTTGGATAGTTGCACGTGCTGAGATCAACATTGTAATCACACGAATAATTAATAAAATGATAATTAATCCTAAAATAGCATTTAAACCTGCTGGTCAATCTCTCGTTGCATACATAAAATGTAATAAAATTTGTGCAATTGGCCAAACAAATAAAGCATAGAAAGGACCATAATCAAATGAAAAATCAGACATTGGATATCAAGGACCTGTTCCAGAATAAATTAAATCAAAACGAATGTCATTAGCACCAAGAATAGGATCAACATGAAATCCTAATTCAAAACCATTACCAACAATAGTAGAATTAATTGTTCAGTGGTTTGCCATATTTTGGAAACAACCATATAAGCCAATACCTAAGAAAAATGCATAAACGATGATTTTAAAAACTTTTAATAAAACATTAAAAATTTTTTTCTTACGTTCTTTTTTTATCGAATTTGCATTCGATGCTCCAGCAAAATGTGAAACAGAAATCCGCATTCTATTTGTTAAATTTTGTTTATCAACAGATGACATTTATACCTCCTTTTCAATTCAAAAATTACTTGCTAATTTTATCTTTTTTCTTTGTTAATAATTCGTTGAAGAATTATTTTAAGATTATTACAATTTAAAACAAAAGAACCATCAATAAACGATGGTTTCACTAAGACTACAATATCATAACTTTTAATGGGAATATCAGCAGCAATAAACCATGCTTTAATCAGGCGTCGAATTCGATTGCGTTGTGTTGCTAATTTAAACTTTTTTTTAGAAATGCTTATAGCTAAGCGAACATTTTTTAGATTGGTTTTACGAAAATAAACTACGATTTGATTAGAATGAATTTTTTGTTGTTTCTTAATTGTATCAAGTATATCTTCATTTTTTTTTAGACTAATAAAATTAGCCATAAAAATTATTTTTCACTAGAAACTGTTAGACTATGACGCCCTTTAAGTCTTCTTCTAGCTAAAACATTACGCCCATTTTTTGTTTTCATGCGTGCACGAAAACCATGCACTTTTGCTCTTTTACGATTATTAGGTTGAAACGTTCTTTTCATAAATCCACCGCCCTCTTACTTTTTTGAAAACATAATATGGATTATTATAACATTTTAGTTATTTTTTATTTAATATATTTTTTTAAAAAAGTCAATGATATCTTTTTAAAAATAAACATATATAATATGATAATAGGACAAAGA